>DAOMZK010000031.1:0-12149 GCA_035438035.1 Cyclobacteriaceae bacterium
AAGAGCATTCATCATGTTTGACTACAAAAGAGCAAACTAAATGGTAGCCAATTAAAATATTAGCTGACGGTTTTCCAGATGAAAACAGGTTTAAACTAAGCCGGTAGTTTTGCTGCCATCCATGGATTTTATCGGTTGCAAAAGTATTTTTTATTCCCTCCGTGAAAATCCGTTCAATCCGTTGCAAAAAATAATTGATTAAGGCATTAAAAGGCTTCCTTCAAATCGTTGATAAGGTCTTCCGTTTCCTCAATTCCCACAGACAATCTTACGAGTTTATCAGAAATTCCAACGGCCTTGCGTTCTTCTTCGGTGAGTTTGGAATGCGAGGTTTTTAACGGAGAGCAAATGGTTGACTCAACACCGCCCAGACTGATGGCTTTCTTTATGTATTTCAGTTTTTTAATAAACCTGTCCGGGTCACCTTTTAATTCAAACGACAACATACCACCATACCCTTCCGGCATCTGTCTTTTGGCTATAGCATGACCGGGGTGTTTTTTCAAACCCGGATAAAACACTTTAGCGATTTTTGAATCCGCTTCCAGGAAAGAAGCAATCGCCATCGCACTTTTATTTTGCTGACGAACCCGCAGTACCAAAGTCTTTAGGCTGCGCTCAATAAGATAACAGGTATGTGCATCGAGGCTTCCACCAAAGACTGAAGCGCTGGCCTGAACTTTATGTGTCATCTTTTTTGTGCCTACCATCACCCCGCAACAGATGTCGCTGTGACCGCCGATGTATTTGGTGCCGCTGTGGAGCACGACATCGATTCCCAGGTCAACGGGATTCTGGTTGACCGGTGAAGCGAAAGTATTGTCAATCATGCTGACCAGTCCGTGCTTGCTGGCAAGGGCGGCTACGGCGTGAACATCCGTAATTTTCAACAAGGGGTTCGAAGGTGTCTCGATGTAAATGACTTTCGTTTCTTTCTTAATTGCTTTTTCAAAGTTTTTTGGATCGGCCGCATCCACCATGGTAAAAGAGATGCCGTAACGGTTGAGTTCATGAAATGCCGCGTGGTGCGTGCCGCCGTAGAGATCATTTTGGAAAATGACATGATCCCCGGTTTTGAGATTAGCAAAGAGTGAAGTCATGATGGCGGCCATTCCCGAACTGAAAACCAGCCCATCTTCTGCATTTTCCAGGGAGGCCACCTTTTTTACCACAGCAGCCTGGTTGGGCGTGTTGAAGTAGCGGGGATAACGGACCAGCTCTTCATAATTATAAGCTGAAGAGGGGTAAATGGGGTTGACAAGGCCGCCGAACAGGGAGTCGCCGGTGGAGCCGGCGTGGACAGAACGCGTAAGTTTCGATGACTTCGATGACATGTAATTCCTGATTTTATGTGCAAATAACAAATTCTAACGTCGAATGAATAACCGTCGGTGAAATAACTGGCCGTTCAAAATGACTGACCGCGCTATACTTAACTTTTTATAGGATAGTGTAGTGATTTTGAACCAGTTTTTCCGCTTGAATAGAATCAGCAAATCTCTAAATTGATGTATGAAAGAGAGACTTTCATTCCGTTCCCTCCTCGCTGACCGCGAACCCAACTCCATCCTCATCCACTACAAAACCCTTCGCAGGTGGGTAGGCTGGCTTGGAATATTACTGCCTTTTGTTCTTTGGATTGGAGGTAAACTGATTGGCGACTGCTCCATACTCCAACCTTCCATCAGTCATTACTACTATACCAATATGCGCGAAGTATTTGTCGGTGTGCTGTGCGCAGTATCACTTTTTTTGTTTACGTACAAAGGGCCGAGCAGACTCGATGGCATCCTCACCAACATCGCGGCTTTTTTTAGCCTGGGCGTGGCGCTCTTCCCAACCGACATACTGGAAAGTTCTGCCTGCCAGCATGAGGTGACTTCTTTTATCGGGGTCCGTTATCACGCAGTGATTCACCTCACCTGTGCGTCACTCTTTTTTATCATCCTGGCCTTGATGTCACTCTTTCTCTTCACCCGCACCAGTCCCGATCCTTCCAGGCTGACAAAAAATAAACTGAAGAGAAATGTGATCTACCGCATCTGCGGGGTCGTGATGATTGTTGCGCTCATTGCCATTCTGATTTATTTCTTGTCCGGTGGAAGAAAAGAAAATCAGGTTGTGTTTTTTATGGAAGCTGCCATGCTCGTCTTCTTCGGCATCTCCTGGCTCACCAAAGGCGAAGCTTTATTCCCGGATAAACCGGTCGGACGATCAACTGACATTTAACTATTGTAGAGTTGTAGGTCTCAACCGGTCGCTCCTACGGAGCGTTTGATTTCATACCCATAAACTATTTTCTACAAGCAGATCGTCCTTATCGGTGCTCAGCAAACCGGATTGATTTTTGAGTTCAGAAAATTTTGCAACAGCTCCATCGGAAGGGCAGATTGCTGCCATCCGTGGTTTTATCCGATGCAAAAGCATTTTAATTCACTCCGTGAAAAATCCGTGAAATCCATGGCAAATGATTTTAACTTGAAACTTTGAACTGTACTAATCATCATCATCTTCCCCCTCCTCTTCCCCCGCCTTCACAAACGCACTCCTCACCGGCGGAGGCATCTCACTTTGTAAACCTTTAATGGACTTCCAGATCACTATACTGAATTCGAGATCGGGTACGGCATCTACCTGGGCGAGATTGAAACGTGCTGACTGCTCGGAAAGCGTTGTCTTGTCTTTGTTCACTTCATTGATGTTGTACGTTGCAGGCAATGCCGCAAAGCCCTTGAAGTCAGGAGTGGATGTGAAACATTCCCACATCGGCGTTGCAGCTGCATCATACTGACTCATGGGAGGAAGTCCCAGGATCAGCTCGATCGTGCGTAACATTGACGAAGTAGAGTATGCCCGACTCACCACCTTATTTCTTTTTACGTAAGGACTGATGACATACGCCGTCGACCGGTGGGCATCCACGTGATCAGGACCATTTTGTGCATCGTCTTCAAGAATGAAGATGGCCGATTCATTCCATATTTTACTGGCACTGATATGTTCAATAAGTTTACCCACAGCCAGGTCATTTTGCGCAACATAGGCACGTGGAGATAGCTCTCCAACTCTCGCTCCAGCGCTATGGTCATTGGGAAGAGCAATTATACTGAGTTGAGGTAGTGCATGGGCTGCCAGTAAAGAATCAAAATCATGCTGCCACTGGGCATAGCGTGTCACATCGGAAGTGGCGAGATCCCAACCAATGTAATCCATGTCGATATGCCCCTGTAATGAAGGTATATTCTCGCCGGCATCCGAAAACTCTCCATAGCTTCGATAGCTGACTCCGGCACGTTGACAATAATCCCAGATGTATCCAGTATGAGGAAAGGCTATTGTCCTCGAGCCGGCATAATCAAAACTGCCACCCCTGCCTCCATAACTTGTGGGCCAGACTTTTTCCACGAAGTCTGTAGCGTAAGCTGACATGGACCAGTTGTGGCCATCAGCACTTACTTCCGCGTCAACATAGAAATTATCCAGCAGTACAAAATTTTCTACCAGGGCATGCTGATTGGGTGTAACCTTTCTCGGAAAGAGACACAAACTGGAATCACCATTGCCTTCCGGCAAATCACCCAATACCTGATCGTAGGTCCGGTTTTCTTTTATGACATAGAAAACATATTTGATGGGGCTTTTCTCATCCGCTTTCCGCGGAATGGGATTTCCTTCCTCACCGGCGCTAACTTTTTCTATTTCCTTATTGTAAGGTGAGTTCTTATAAACAGCACCAGAATAAATCTTTAGCAACTCTTCTCCTGGTTCCGCCATAATGCTGAGTGTTCCTTTGAGCAGACTTCCGATGTATTGCACCTCATCACTCTCTCTTCCGGTGTAGGGCGAAGGACCCTTTGGATTGGGCCTGGAAGATCCGCCTTTACCATTGGTGACGAGAATTTTGTGGTTCAATACTTTAACGGATGTCGGATACCATCCGGTGGGAATAAATCCCAGGCTTTTACTCTTACCGGGTGATGTTACGTCAAAGACCGCCAGGCAATTGTTGTCAGCATTGGCGATGTAGAGCCGCGATTCATCTTCTGAGAGTGCGACTGCATTGGGCGTACTGCCGGCAGGCGAATTTGGGAAAAGTGCCGTATTCAATACTTCACTTACCTTTCCGGAACTCGTTTCAATAATAGAAACGCCATTGTCATTCGAATGAGAAACAAAAAGCCGGCTTCCGTCCCGGGTCAATGTCAGATCATTGGGATGGTCACCGACCGGAATGGTATTGGTGATTTGCTGCGTGTTGGTATCAAAGACTCCAACTTTCCGGCCTCCCCACAATGAAATGTACAAGGTCTTCTGATCGGATGTGAGTATGCAAGAGTAGGCTTCATGACCCAGACTTATCTTTTTTGAAATTTTTGTTTTGAGATCGGCGATATAAAGGGAGCTGTCATCCTTGGTAGGAATGTACAGCACGTTTCTCCGCTCGTCAAGGGCAATTCCTGTGGGGAATATTTTGTCCTTAGGCCATACCCTGCCCAGTATAATCGAGTCTGTTTTGAAAATCTTACCCTCGCGGATATTGTAAATCATAATCCGGTTGTCATTGCCGCCGGAAACGTAAAGCGTATTGCCCGTAGTATTGAAAGCCAATCCATACCAGGCCTTATCGATCTCCATTTCATCCACTATGGTTTCACTTTCAGCATCCAGCAACATGATGCTGTGTTGGGCAACTCCATTATTAACGATTGCCACGGTTCTGCCATCAGGAGAGATAACAGCATTTAAAGGCAAATCACCCAAGGGAATATTTTTACCTGCGGGACTTATGGACCAACCATTGGGCAGCATGACCCGTTGTTTTTCCAGATTGGCTGCGATGGAGTCAAGTTGTTTTTTGTCTTCGCTTGATACTTTACAAGAGGTAAAAATCAATAGTGAAAAACAAAGCACGACAACTGAAAGGAGTATTGCTTTCATGGACTTATGATTTAGGTATCACTAAGGTAAGTTCCTCCCGCATTACTTTTGCGTGGACCGTATTTATATTATATTAATAATTATGCTTGTAAAGCTGGTATGTGCTGTATGCTGTTTACTTTGGACACAAGGCTTTAGTCAGCCGATTCGTCCGCATGCCAATGCCCATGCACACAATGATTATGAGCATGTGCGTCCGTTGCTTGATGCGCTGCAGAATGGATTTATATCAGTAGAGGCGGACATTCATTTTCGGAACGGAAGACTGGTTGTGGACCATACCATCGCATCCGGAAAATCACCTTTGCTGGAAAGACTCTATTTAAAACCATTGGATAGCTTGTTGAGAATGAACAATGGCGAAATTTATTCTTCTTCAACCGGGAATATGACTTTCTTCCTTATGCTGGACGTGAAGACAACTGCTGAACCAGCCTGGGAAGCGCTTAAACAATTGCTCAAAACGTACTCGTCGCTGTGCAATTCAAAAGGTATTAGGATTTTTCTTTCTGGCAACCGGCCCATTCAGGTAATTCAAAAGGAACAAAATTCCTGTGTGGGTGTCGACGGAAGGCCGGATGATTTGGGGAAAAATTATCCGGAAACATTTATGCCTGTCATCAGCGATCATTACAAAAACTGGTCAAAATGGAATGGTAAGACAACGCCAACTGACAATGACCTTGCCGGGATCAGGGAACTTGCCCTGCGTGTCCACAAGGAAGGGAAAAGACTTAGGTTGTGGTCAATCCCCGACAATGAAATGGCCTGGGATGCCCTGTTGAAGGCAGGCGTGGACCTGATTAATACCGACAGGCTGGAGGAATTGAATGTTTTTCTCACTAAAAAAGATTTATAAAATTATTGATTGGTTGTCCGGTTCTGTTGACGGCCATCGTCATAGAGAAAAACATACTCTATGAATACACAACAAATAGCAAACCGGTTGGTCGAGTTATGCCGCCAGGGTAAGATTCCGCAGGCCATGGAAGAATTGTATGACAATGAAATTGTCAGCGTTGAACCGGATCATGCCCCGGTTAAATCAGCAAAGGGGAAAGCCGCCGTTATGGAGAAAGGAAAGCAATTTGCTTCCATGATTGAAGAGCGACATGGCGGTTCTTTTTCAGATCCAGTCGTTGGCGGTCGTTACTTCAGTGCAGCGATGGTGCTGGATGCGACTTTTAAAGGTCAGGGCAGAATGAAGTTAGAGGAGATATGTGTGTATGAAGTGAAGGAAGGAAAGATTGTGAGAGAGCAATTTTTCTTCTGACGGGTTTCGCCAGGCGGTGAAGTTCTTTATTTCTTTGGAAGAGTAAGGACAGTAAATACTGGCTCGGACCGTACACCCGCGTCCTGCATGCGCTTGCGCAATTCGTCGGAATTGATGACCTCTTTTGCTTTTTCGATGTTGTCAGTGGCGAACATAATATTGACCATATTGGGATTGTCAGCATCCAATGAGATGGCTCTCAATTCCAGATTGGCTTTTGCCCGAATGGGTTCATCTTCGTCAAATACTTTTTTCCATCGTTCGTAGTTCTCCACTTCATGCGAGACTCCGAGACGGTAAATTTTTTCGGTTGCGCCACTTACCCGGAACTTAACATCGTAATAATGGAAGACCGGATCCGATGTGACGCCGGCTTCCTGCATGGCTTTCCTGAGGCGATCGGAAGCAAATGCATTTTTAGCATCAGCATGACTTTTGGTCAGTTCGAATACAGTAATCAGGTTGGGATCGTCCGGGCTGGCAAAAATGCTAAGCCGTGATTGGGGATCAGATTCATCAGTATATACTCTATACCAGGCGTCAAAACTTTTAACCTCATGGGTTACGGCTACGGCAGTGTTGCCTGAGTAAACCGGAACCTTGATGGTGTCAAACGCAGTGGAATTATTTTCTTGTTTTGTGGAGTTGCCCCCGCCACAACCCGCGTTAAAAACGAGTATAACAAAGAGGACAACGATGGACAGTCCGGATGTACATTGCCTGTTCATTTTGAAAAGTTAGTAAATTCCTCACCCGAAAAGAAGGAAGACAGCATTTATCAAATCTTAAAAATGAAGGATTTCAAAAAGTATTATACCATTTCAGCCACTCCAATGGAGCTTTTCCAGGCCCTGACGGTGCCCATAACCATTGAATTATGGACAGGTGAGGAGGCCGAAATGTCAACAGAGCCGGGATCAGAATTCTCCCTTTGGGGCGGAAGTATTGTAGGTAAAAATCTGCAGTTTGAAATGGGGAAGAAAATTGTTCAGGAATGGTATTTCGGAGACCAGCCTACCCCTTCTATTGTTACTATCATATTGCATCCCGCCAAACAAGGTACTTCTGTTGAACTCACTCACACCAATATTCCGGATGAGGAATTTCAGGCCATTACGGAAGGATGGGATGAAGCGTATTTTGGATCACTCCAGGAATTTTATTCCTGAACACTTTGAAGTGATACTTTAATCAATTTAGCCCGCATTCGCACCTTGTTACTTTCAGTTGACGGAAAGTATTATTAGATCATTAGGTTTGCGTGAATTGATGTCTTAGTACTTGAACCACAAGGGTTTAATTTACGTTCTTTGTATCAACCACTACAAGTATGAAATCGATGCGAAAACTTGCTATCATGGAATCTCTTGATAGCATGGATCACGTCCAGATGGAAAAGGTTTTGCTGTACATCAAAGAGATGTTGCAACAAAGGCCGAGCGCTGACAGCAGACGCTTCCGTCAACAGGCTATGGAGCAAATCCGTCACGCGCTCCGGACCGAGGGCGGCCTGAAAGTGCGGGTTTAAAACCGCCTAAAATTTCTAAAACGGGCATTTCGCAATGCTTGATCGGTTCTTTTTCCCCCTATATTTTTCTGAGCATCAACAGGATTTTTAACATCCCAGATTCTTTTTCAGATTTCGGTCAGGCAATCCTCCAAAATCAAATGCCTTTCCATCGTTTGTCTCTCCTTTTTCGGCAGTACCCTTTTTTGAAACCGACGGCTTTAATTCCTTCTTCTTTTTGGATAATTTTTTCATGATATAATTCATGCGTGTGTAAAATGTAAAAAACCCTCAATTCTCATGATAATTCTCCAGCCCATCCTATCTTCGCCTAATTTAAATTAAATCTAAATAAGTGGCTGAATTCAAATCCGTCGCGACGATGAAACCAGGCGAGACTGGGGTGATCTCGGGATTTACGGATGAGCAACTCTCAGTTAAACTGCTTGAAATGGGCTTTCTGCCGGGTACTGTAGTGCGTTTTAATTTCAGTGCCCCGCTTGGAGATCCTGTTTGTGTGAACATTTCCGGCCTTGATCTTTGTCTGCGCATCGATGAAGCCATTACCATTTCAATTCTTGATTAAATGGAGCCTGGCAGAAGATTGAAGATTGCACTCGTGGGCAAACCCAATTCAGGGAAATCGTCTCTCTTCAACAAGCTTACCGGCCTTCAGCAAAAAATCGGCAATTTTCCTGGCATCACGGTTGACAAGCGAATAGGGTTCACTCAACTGGATGAAAACATTTCAGCCGAGATAATAGACTTACCCGGTATCTATAGCCTCTATCCAAGAACACTGGATGAAAAGATTGTAGTAGAAATTCTCACCGACAAAAAAGGAGAGCATTATCCTGATCGAATTGCCCTTATCGCGGATGCAACCAATCTGAAGAATTGTCTTCTCCTGCTCACGCAATTGATAGATCTCGGTTTGCCCGTCATGCTGGCATTGAACATGATGGACCTTGCAGCCAAATCTGGACTCAGCCTGGATGTAAAGAAATTATCTAAACAGCTTGGCGTACCCGTCGTAATGATCAATGCCCGTCAGGGATACGGCTTGTCAGAATTGAAAAAACAATTGGCGTACGAAATAACGCCCTCTTCAAAAAGAATATTTGAGCCCATGAATGGTGTGCAACAGGTACTCAGTGAGGTACAAACTCATTTCAACCTGGCGACACCCTATGAGGCCTTCCAGTATTTGCAGCAGCCGGACAACCTTCAGTTTCTTTCTGCCGGTGAAAAATCTTATTTGAAGGATTTAGCGCATCGTGAACATTTTTTCCCCCATAAATATCAAGGAGCAGAAACTATCCGGCGGTACGAATTTATCCAGGAGGTACTCGATACGGTAATGATCAAGTCCGCCCGGCGGGACTGGAAAAAAGGCTCTAACCGTCTTGACAAAATTCTGACACACAAATTCTGGGGGTATTTGATTTTCTTCACGGTCCTCTTTTTAATTTTTCAATCGGTATTTGCCCTGGCACAGATTCCAATGGATGCCATCGACAGGGGCTTTGTATGGCTCAGCAGCTTTATGTATCAACGCTTGCCGGACGGACCACTCTTTGAACTGATCTCGAGCGGAATTGTGCCGGGGATTGGAGGCATCATCATTTTCATACCTCAGATCGCCATCCTGTTTGCATTTATTTCCATACTCGAAGAGACCGGCTACATGTCGCGGGTAGTTTTTTTGATGGATAAAATCATGCGGCAATTCGGTATGAGCGGTCGCAGCGTTGTACCCTTAATGTCAGGACTGGCATGTGCTATTCCCGCCATCATGGCCACACGTACTATTGACAATTGGAAAGACCGGCTCATCACCATATTTGTCACTCCGCTGATGAGTTGTTCTGCCCGGCTTCCGGTTTTTACAATTCTGGTCGCCATGATTATTCCAAAGGAAAGGGTCCTCGGGCTCATTAGTTTGCAGGGCATTGCGCTCATGGGACTTTATGTCCTTGGATTTTTAGCGGCCATGTTTTCAGCCTTGTTAATGAAAATTATTGTCCGGTCCGGTGAACGCAGTTTCCTGATTATGGAAATGCCCACCTACCGGATTCCAAAATGGTCCAATGTAGGATTTACAATTGTAGAGAAGACCAAAACTTTTGTATTGCAAGCGGGTAAAATAATTATCGCAGTATCGATTATCCTCTGGGTGCTGGCCAGTTATGGTCCCAAAGAAGTCATGAATCAATCCAGGGCTACAGTCGCGGCGCAGACCCAGGGCTTGAACCTGACTCCGCAGGAATATGAAAACAGAGTGGCGGCCTACAAGTTGGAACATTCCTATGCAGGTACTGTGGGCAAATGGATAGAACCGATCATCAAGCCACTGGGGTATGACTGGAAAATTGGGATCGCTTTATTTACATCATTTGCAGCACGCGAAGTTTTCGTAAGCACAATTGCCACTATTTACAGCCTGGGTAGCGCCGAAGATAATGCGACGATTAAAGACAGGCTCAAGGATGAAATTAACCCGGAAACCGGAGCGCCGCGGTTTACACCCGCTGTGGGTTTCTCATTATTGGTATTCTACACCTTTGCCATGCAGTGCGTCAGTACATTGGCCGTCGTGAAAAGAGAAACCAAAGGCTGGAGGTGGCCCTTGCTTCAGGTTATTTACATGACGGGGTTGGCTTATGTTTCAGCACTGATAGTATACCAGGTGCTTTCCTGAGGTATTGGCAAATTTGCTCTGAAATTTTGTTTCTATCTTTCTGGAAAAATTTCGCATGCGTTTTTTAGTATCTCTGTTCTTGTCCATTATCATCTGTGCATGCTCAGTCAGGAACCCACCCAATAAATTTTCAGATCCCGTACTTGTTAAAATATACGATCTGAAAGACCGGCGCTCCACCGACAGCCTTTTGCAATATTTAAATTCAGAAAATCTTACCCATCGCCAGGAAGCGGTGTTGGCGTTTGCTTCTGTTCAAGATTCAATGGCGAGCCAGGCACTCGGCAATATATTGCTTGAAGATCCCGACAGTAGAGCCAGAACCTGTGCGGCATTTGCGTTGGGACAGACAGGCGGCTTTCAGGCTGTCAATGCGCTGATTCCGGCACTTGAAGATTCTGACCGGGAAGTGGTCCGTGAAGTTCTTGAGGCGTTGGGTAAGACGATTTTGAAAAAGGACTTTGGGATTTTGACCAACTACCAATCGGGTGATACACTTTTACAAGAAGGGCTTGCCTGGGCATGTTACCGTTTGGCGCTGCGGGGAAAAGCAGATAGCACGATTACAAACAAAGTCAACGGATTTTTAAAACCATCATTTTCATTTCAAACCAGGCTGGGGGCTGCAAGTTATTTTGCCCGATCCTCCCGACTCACCGGAGATTTTTTTCATGAGGACCTTTTAAAGGCCGGCCAGCTGGACCCGAGACCTGAAGTTAGAATTATGGCAGTGGCTGGATTTAGGAATCTTCCATTGGTAAAAATATTACCCA
This sequence comes from Cyclobacteriaceae bacterium, assembly GCA_035438035.1. GTDB lineage: Bacteria > Bacteroidota > Bacteroidia > Cytophagales > Cyclobacteriaceae > ELB16-189. Next base: position 11,193 of record DAOMZK010000031.1, read on the forward strand.
TCTTAAAGGACTTACTTAAAGCCGAACCAGACTATCGTGTACGCGTGAGTGCCATCCGTGCATGCAATGGTTTCTCTTTGACTGAAACCCAGGAGATTGTTTTTGGTGGATTGAACGATTCATCTGAAATGGTTCAAGTTGCGGCATCTGAAGTCATCCGGAACTGGACGGATCGAAATCCATTGAAACGCCTCGATGAAGATTTGAAATCAGCGAAAAGTTGGCGGGTGAGAGCAAATCTTTATGGGGCATTGTTAAAATCTTTTCCATCCGACCAGGTTATGGAAGAAATTGCCGCCACGTATGCAGCAGCACCTGTATATTTCAAAAGCGGATTGCTTTCAGCGTTGGGCGAAGCGCAGGGACCGCAGCGTAAGATGGCTTTTGAATTTCTTTCAAAAGAACTTCAGCAAGAGGGTCAGGAAAAAGTACTTTTAACTTCATCCGCGGCAGCACTCACGATGCTGGACAAAAAATCAAAAGATGGCCTGTCAAAAATTGAATTTCTCACTGTTTATAAAAGTGCGATCGCGAAAGGAGATGCCGGCGTTACCGGAATTGTTGCTTCTGCATTGACCGACACCAGTCTTCACTACAGGCAACAAATAACTGATTTACAATTCCTTTATTCCGCGAAGGCGAAGTTTGTACTTCCAAAGGACATTGAATCTTTGGAACCCCTGGAGAGAGCAATTGCTTACCTGGAAGGAAAAGAGATGCCTGAGCAATTCAAAAATGAATTTAATCACCCCATTTCATGGGAAAAGGTAAAGACAATAGCAGCGGATCAACGCGTCGAACTCAAGACCTCGCGCGGCGTTGTTGTACTACGGCTCCTTGTGGAGGAGACGCCGGGCTCGGTGGCGAATTTTATTAACCTGACGAATTCAAAATATTTTGATGGAAAGGTCTTTCATCGCGTGGTGCCCAACTTTGTGGTGCAGGCCGGCGCGGCGG
>DAOMZK010000032.1:0-11983 GCA_035438035.1 Cyclobacteriaceae bacterium
AAAGGAATTTTTTCTTCCTGTGCATTCACAGAATGTGTAATGAGAAGAAATAGCAATGAAACACAAAATTTAGTTTTCATTTTTATGATTTTGATAATTGTTTTCAATCACTTTAATTCATCAAGCGCAATATTCAATTTTAATACATGAACAGTTGCTGGAGCCATTCCAAAGAATGGATGAGTTGTATTTTGATCCACTAATTTTTTTAATACATCCTGTGATATACCCCTCACTTTCGAAAGACGGGGAATCTGTACCCGTGCAGCCTGGACTGAAGTGTGCGGGTCCAATCCTCCACCGGAGGCCGTGATCAGATCGACAGGAATGTCCTGGAGGTTTACATCCGGATTTTGTTTCAGAAAATCAGCAATGCGCTGTTCAATCTGCAAAAGATATTCTGGATTGGTTGGTCCCTTATTTGATCCGCCGGCCGATGCAGCGTTGTAATTAACAGCGGAAGGGCGACTGTTAAAATATTTTTCTGACATGAAAGATTGACCGATCACCTCAAAGCCAATAACATTGCCGCTCTTTTCAATAACCTGACCTTCGCCATGCGTGGGCAGAAGTTTGGCAATACCTGTGATGAGGAGGGGATAGGCCACTCCAAAAAGAATCATAGTGATAAATGTTAGTCGCAAGCCGATTACAAGATGTGTTTTCATTGTGAACTAAATGAGGAGTGAAACAAATAAATCAATTGCTTTGATACCGATAAATGGAACGAGAATACCACCCAGGCCATAGATAAAAAGATTTCTCGCGAGCAGGGCAGACGCACCAATGGGTTTGTATTGGACGCCGCGCAAGGCTAGTGGAATCAAAATGGGAATGATGATAGCATTGAAAATCACTGCGGATAGTATGGCTGTTTCCGGATTGGTCAGGTTCATGATGTTCAATGCCTGAAGCATAGGCATGGAGTTGATGAATAATGCTGGAAGAATGGCAAAAAACTTAGCCACGTCATTGGCAATGGAAAAAGTAGTAAGTGTACCCCTTGTAATGAGTAACTGTTTTCCAATTTCGACCACTTCGATCAGTTTGGTTGGATCATTGTCGAGGTCGACCATGTTACCGGCTTCCTTGGCTGCCTGTGTTCCACTGTTCATGGCCACACCCACATCAGCTTGAGCGAGCGCCGGCGCATCGTTGGTTCCATCACCCATCATGGCCACCAGCTTTCCATTGGCCTGCTCTTGCCGGATATAGTTCAGTTTGTCTTCTGGTTTTGCTTCCGCAATGAAATCATCCACACCGGCCTTTTCGGCAATGAATTTGGCGGTTAGTGGATTGTCTCCTGTTACCATCACAGTCTTTACGCCCATTCTTCTCAGCCGTTCAAATCGTTCTGTGATCCCTGGTTTTACAATGTCTTGCAGTTCGATCACACCGACAGCCTCGGTATTTTCTGTAACCACAAGCGCTGTACCTCCTTTGGATGAAATTGAACTGGTATGCATGCTTACTTCAGGCGGTAGCTTGTTTCCATTTTTCTCCACCAGATTTTTCATCGAATCGAAGGACCCCTTTCGGATGGAACGGCCATTCAAATCAATTCCGGAACTGCGGGTTTCTGCTGAGAATTTTATTATTCTCGCGCCAGGTAAGCCGTAAGTGAGATCATTCTTTCCGCCGATCAGCGCGGGGTGTTTGAAGCCAAGGCTTCTTATCAATTCAATGATTGATTTACCTTCAGGTGTTTCGTCGGATAGTGATGCAAGCGTGGCAATCTCTAAAAACTCATTTTCTGCTTTTCCAGGCATAGGATAAAACCGGGTAGCTTTCCGGTTGCCTATGGTAATTGTACCGGTCTTGTCTACCAGGATAGTATCCAGGTCACCGGCTGTCTCTACCGCTCTTCCGGATTTGGCGATCACATTGGCCTGCAGAGCTCTGTCCATACCCGCAATACCGATTGCAGATAAAAGACCACCGATGGTTGTAGGTATCAGGCAAACGAAAAGGGAAATCAATGCACCAATGTTTATAGGTGTTGCGGCATAATCTCCAAATGGTTTAAGGGTAACGGTAACCAGTAAGAATACAATAGTGAATCCTGAGAGTAAAAGTGTGAGCGCAATTTCATTTGGCGTTTTCTGGCGGCTGGCACCTTCAACCAATGCAATCATTTTATCCAGGAAACTCTCACCCGCTTCAGTGATTACCATTACCACAATTTTATCAGACAACACTTTTGTGCCACCCGTAACACTGCTTTGGTCGCCTCCGGCCTCCCGGATCACCGGAGCGGATTCACCGGTAATCGCACTTTCATCAATTGTAGCAATACCATCAATGATTTCGCCATCAGAGGGAATGATATCTCCGGCTTCACAGACAAATACATCTCCCTTTTTTAATTCTGATGAGTTTTTGATAGTGATGACCTCGTTTACAAAAACTTTGGCGGGGGTCTCCTCACGGGTTTTGCGCAACGAATCAGCCTGTGCCTTGCCGCGCGCCTCTGCAATGGCTTCCGCAAAATTGGCAAAAAGCAAAGTCAGGAACAGGATTACAAAAATTGATATGTTATAAATGGGTGATCCTTGTTCGAAGGACACGAATGAATAACCGCATACAACCAGCATTATGGCTGTACCAATCTCCACACAAAACATAACGGGATTCTTCATCATGACCCGTGGATTCAACTTAACGAAAGATTGTTTGATGGAAGCGCGGACCAACTCAGGTTCAAACAATCCAATTTTATTCTTTATTCTCTTGCTCATGGTCATTCTGAGAGTTAAGCGTGTGTGAATAGATATTCAGCGATAGGTCCAAGGGTCAATGCTGGAAAGAAGGCGAGTGCTGCTATGATTATAATGACAGCCAGCAATACGGCTGTGAACGCAATGCTGTCTACGCGCAACGTTCCTGCGCCTTCTGGAATATATTTCTTAGAGGCAAGTGAGCCTGCAATAGCGAGAGGTCCTATAATAGGAATAAATCTTCCCAGCAACATGACGAAGCCACAACCAACATTCCAGAACGGTGTGGCATCCCCCAGGCCTTCAAAGCCTGAGCCGTTATTGGCTGCTGAAGAGGTGAATTCGTACAATATCTCGCTGAAACCGTGAAACGATGGATTGTTTAACCAACCGATATCGGGATGCTTTGCATGAATGTATGATGCGATTGCTGTGCCCGTTAAAACAAAGAATGGATGGGCAATCGCTACCAACGCTGCAATTTTTACTTCCCTCGCTTCGATCTTTTTTCCAAATAGTTCGGGTGTTCTCCCGACCATAAGGCCGGAGATAAAGACGCTGATTACCACAAACACAAAGAAGTTGATAAAGCCCACCCCGACGCCGCCATAAACGGCGTTGATCATCATATCAAGCAGAAATATTCCTCCTGATAAAGGTGTATGGCTATCGTGCATTGAGTTCACAGAACCATTCGAAGTTGAGGTTGTGGATACACCCCAGAATGCACTGGCCGCAGCACCAAAGCGCACTTCTTTTCCCTCCATGTTTCCCAGTGAATTATTGATTCCCATTTTAGTAATCATGGGATTGCCATTTATTTCAAAATAGACCGATAGGCTGGCGAATGAGATAAATAATACCGACATCGCAGAAAAAAAAGCAAACCCTACTTTTGGCCGGTTGATATAAAATCCGAAAGCAAATACCAATGCAATCGGGATAAGAATGATCGCAATGTTCTCTACCATGTTGGAGAGGTAAGTAGGATTCTCAAAAGGATGATTTGAATTGGGACAGAAATAGCCACCACCATTGGTGCACACTTCCTTGATCGCGACCATCCGTTCGACGGGCCCGCGCGCTACATGCACCGTATCACCTGCCATTGTTATCACTGTTTCAGCACCTTTGAATGTTGAGGGGGTTCCTTCCCAAATAAGAATTACGGCGATTACCAGCGAGACTGGAAGGAGGATTCGGGTGCAGCTCTTGACAAGCAGGTAATAAAAATTTCCAAGATCGCTTGCCTGGCGTTGTACAATACCCCTGAACAAAAGTGCCATTGCAGCTATGCCCGTACCTGCGCTTACAAATTGCAGGAAGCAAAACACCAGAAGTTGAGTCAGATAGGAAGCGCCGGACTCACCACTGTAATGTTGCAGGTTGGTGTTGGTCATGAAGCTCATGGCGGTATTGAAGGCCGTTGTGGGCTCCATGGAAGCAATACCATCCGGATTCAAGAAAGGATGCCACGACTGCGTGAGTAAAATGATCATGGCCAGAACAAAGAAGATAACGTTGACGGATAACATCGCCCTCATATTTTCTTTCCAGTCCATGCCTTTGTCTGGATTGACAGATGATAATTTAAAAATCAGTCGCTCTAAAGGAGCCAGAAAATCAAACCATGTTTTCTCACTTTTAAAGACTTTACTGCAGTATTTTCCCAAGGGGATCGCAGATAATGCCGTAAGTAAAAAAATGGTTGTTATTCCGAGCAGTTCAGGTTTCATTTATTTAAGTATTTGATCGTTGAAATAATTTTATGACAAAGACTTGAGGATATATACCAGGAGCAGTATCAGGATCACGTTCAAAATTTATAATCCTCCTTTAAACCATTTCACCCCGGATATTCTTTGGTTCATTCAAAATTTTTCCGGACGTATCAAGGCATACATCAGGTATAGAAAAACCAAAAGGCAAACGATGAGTAGTGCGATCATAGGATCTATATTTCTTCACAGAAGTCGATGAACCTGAACAATAGCCAAAAGCCGAAAAGGCCGAGTAAAATCATTACAATGCTTAGCATATCCCTCGTATTTATATTTCTGTCGATTTCTTTTTTCTCACCAGGTGATGCCAAACCTGTGCCTGAAATAGAAAATTCTGCGAATCAATACATTAGAGGAAAACACGATTTAACGAGCCTACGGAATCCGAAATGACTTTTCGGAAATGGAAGAGCGTAGCTAAAGGAATTAATCTGGAAGCCTCTTGTGCTTCGTGAATTTCAGAGCTGGTAGTCTTTAATCTTCTGGTAGAGCGTGGTGAGGCCAATTTTCAGAATTTTGGCCGCTTCTGTCTTATTGCCATTGGTGATGTCGAGTACTTTTTTGATATGATTTTTTTCCACCGATTCTAAATCAAGTGAGCCATTGTCTGTGGTATTGAAGTCAAATGGCAAAAAATCCTGGGTGAGTTTTTCCTGATCACAGAGTATAATTGATCGCTCAATGATATTTTTTAACTCACGCACATTACCCCGCCATTCGTGTTTTTCCAGGGCTTCAATAAAATCATTCGTCATTCCGGAAATTCGTTTGTTGACCTTTGCGGCAAACAAGGCGATGAAGTGCAGGGTGAGAGCTTGTATATCCTGCTTGCGCTCACGCAAAGCAGGAAGCTTGATTTGGAAGACAGAAAGCCGATAAAACAAATCTTCCCGAAAGCGATTGTTGTGAATATCGTCAGCTAGATCCCTGTTGGTGGCAGCGATCACACGTACATTTACTTTGGTTTCTTTTGTATCGCCAATGCGGAGGAATGCATTGGTTTCAAGTACTCGTAATAGTTTCGTCTGAAGTTCAAGACTCATCTCTCCGATCTCATCAAGAAAGATTGTTCCTTCGTGGGCTTCTTCAAACAGGCCTTTTTGATCTTTAATCGCTCCTGTGAAGGATCCGGCTTTGTGCCCGAACAGCTCGCTCTCTAAAATATCTTTCCCCAGTGCACTGCAATTTACTGCGACAAATGATTTTGTTTTTCTTGAGCCGCTGTAGTGGATAGCCTGTGCAAATACTTCTTTACCTGTTCCGGTTTCTCCCCTAAGCAGAACAGTGGCATCGGTATTCGATACCTTCCTTGCCAATTCCACAGCCTGTTGAATTGGTGATGAAGTGCCCAGTACATTTTCAAATCCAAATTTATCTGACAATTTTTTTTCCAGTAAAAGCACCTTTTGCTGCAATTGTGATTTTTCACATGCCTTGCTGAGCAGAGGCAAAAGTTTTTCCTGATGTTCACCTTTGATCAGGTAATCGAAAGCTCCTTTCTTGATCGCATTCACGCCATCCTGGATGGTTCCATAGGCAGTCAATACAATAAATTCCACAGCAGGATATTGCTGTTTTAACTTGGCTGTCAAATCAATGCCATTGCCATCGGGCAGTTTCACATCGCTCACCACCACATGAATGGTTTCAGTCTCGAGAATTTTAGTCGCTGCTTTTGCAGTCGCCACCTCGAATACTTTATATCCCTCCAGCTCAATGATTCGACACATGAGTTTGCGGAGATTGTCCTCGTCATCGATAATAAGAACCTTTGGCGCCATAATCAAAATTACATTCATTGGACCATAAATACTCCCCCCTTTCTCAGGTGACTATAAACTCTTAATGCATGAAGCTAAATCTTTATAAAATCTTTATATCCTAACCTCTACGTTTGTTGCCGTAAAATCATGAGCGGCCAATCCATCCTGATAATAGATGACGAGGACCAAATTAGGAAAGTCCTCACTATCACGTTGCAGTCAAATGGCTTCGTTGTTACCGAAGCAGGGACGGGGAAAGCCGGTTTGACAAACGTTGCGATGAACCCGCCTGATCTGGTGTTGCTTGACCTCGGCCTGCCCGATACCAGCGGTCATGAGGTGTTGAAGCACCTCCGCGATTGGTATACTAATCCCATCATAATGGTTTCCGTTCTGGACAGTGATGAGGAGATCATGAAGGCGCTGAACAACGGTGCCAATGATTTTCTTGTGAAACCTTTCCGGACAGAGGAATTGCTGAGCAGAATACATTTAGCTCTGAGAAAGCCCTTGCGGGAACCAAACCGCCCGGTATTGAATTTTCATGACCTTGTAATTGATTTTGCGACAAGAATTATTCAAAAGCATGGCCATCCTGTTCAACTGACTCAAATTGAATATTCCCTTTTAACGATATTGGCAAGGAATGAAGGCAAAGTTTTAACCAATCAGTATCTACTGAAAGAAATCTTGGGTTCAGTAAACGACTATGATTTGCAATTTCTCAGAGTGCATATTTCGGATATCAGAAAAAAAATAGAGACTGATCCCAACCGTCCAGTGTACATCATTACCGAACGCGGTGTGGGGTATCGCTTTATAGGAAACAAATCACCAGTAAAAAGGTAAATAAATAATTTTCGAATGGAAGCTTCACTAAGCCATCATCATAAATTGTCTGTCGCAGGTGTGTTGGTGGGACTGGGAATAATTTATGGAGACATTGGTACGTCACCCATCTATACGATTAAATTTATCGTCGGAGAGCGACCGGTTACTGAAGATCTGGTTTTAGGTGGACTATCCTGTATATTTTGGACACTGGCGCTCATCACCACAGTTAAGTATATCTATCTCGCCCTGAACGCCGACAATAAGGGTGAAGGAGGAATTTTTGCTCTCTATGCTTTGGTACGCAGGTATAAAGCCGGTTGGGTGATATTTCCCGCCATAATCGGATGCTGTACTTTGATCGCGGATGGATTCATCACACCCGCCATCAGTGTTTCATCGGCTATCGAGGGTCTTAGGTTGGTGTATCCGAGTATTCCAACCACCACAATCGTAATCCTGATTTTATTGGCCCTGTTTGTATTTCAACAATTCGGGACAGCAGTGGTAGGCAGAACATTCGGACCGATTATGGCTGTCTGGTTTTTGATGCTGGCTGCGTTGGGGATGGCTGCTCTGGTTCAGCATCCCGGAGTACTTAAGGCACTGAATCCCGAATATGCCATTAACCTGATTACCCGATATCCGAAAGGATTCTGGCTATTGGGTGCTGTATTTCTTTGCACAACCGGAGCAGAAGCTCTTTACTCCGATTTAGGCCATGTGGGTGCATCCAATGTCAGGATAGGTTGGGGATTTGTCAGTGGCTGCCTTTTATTGAACTACTTTGGACAAAGTGCATGGCTGATGACACAGGTAGGGACAACACTGGGTGAAAGAATTCCTTTTTATTCCATCATGCCGGAATGGTTTCTGATGATCGGGATAATCATTGCGACGCTGGCTACGATTATTGCCAGTCAGGCACTCATCTCAGGAACATTTTCATTAATAAATGAAGCTATCAAGTTGAAACTTTGGCCCTCCAGTCGGGTGCGCTATCCCAGCCAGTCCAGGGGACAGATGTATATCCCGTCCATCAACTGGATTTTGATGCTCGGAAGTATTTTGGTGATTGTCATTTTCAAGGAATCTTCCGCCATGGAGGGAGCATATGGATTGGCGATCACAGTAAACATGCTGATGACAACCTCACTGCTGGTTTATTATTTTACAACAGCAAAAAAATCAACAATTCGTTCATCACTGTTGGGTATTGTATTTTTTACTATTGAAGGGATGTTTCTTGTTTCCAATCTGGATAAGTTCAGACACGGAGGTTGGTTCACCTTTCTGATTGCCTTTATTTTTTTCGTGATGATGTTTGTGTTATTGAAGGCCAGGCGCATGCGGCAACAACACACTGAATTTGTTGACTTAAAACATTATGAAGAAATGTTGAGTGATCTTCAGAATGATGCGGAAATTCCAAAAGAAGCTTCGAACCTCGTTTATTTGACGGTAGCTGACAGCCGCAGACACATCGACTCCAATATTATTTACTCCATTTTCAGGAAGCGCCCCAAACGGGCCGACACATATTGGTTTGTTCATGTAGAGACTGTAGACAGTCCATTCACAAGCAAGTATTCTGTGAACACCATTATTCCTCAAAAATGTTTTTTTATTAAAGTAAAATTGGGTTTTAAGACGCCCCATCGTATCAATACAATCTTCACCAAAATCATTCATGAAATGGCTGAGAATGGTGAAATTGATCTGACGAGTCCCATTCCATCTCTGCATAAACACAGTATGATGGCTGACTTCAAGTTTATGATTTTACACTCATGGGCTTCGGCCGACAGCGAGGTATCAACATTTGATCAAATCATGATATCAGCATATCGGTTGCTGAAGAAAGTTAGCTTGTCCACAGAAGAACTATACGGCCTGGAAACGGCAAATGTGGAAGTGGAAAGGGTGCCCATCCAGGTTGGACCACCGGCGAAGGTGAGGATCAAACGTGAGAAGCTCGAGCCGCAGGCCTAGAGTCACTCGAGCTACTTTGGGCAGCACAATGATCTGATTATTTCTTGTTGATGTTTTATTTGTAATTAGGTAATAACTCCTCGTTGTCAACAACTTGTCAAGCTTGCCGTAGCCCTCAATTCACCTTTCTCCACACCAGTCTGCATCATTCCATCGCGATCGGAGAGAGACCGAAAGACTGAGTGAATGGTGAGTTTGGTTCGATCGCCGGGCAGGGCTTCAAAGAGCATGGTATGGAGTAAGACGTGCCCGCGTTCCGGTATCAAAATGCCAAATCTCAAAATTCAAATAAATCTCAACTGCAAATCACAAAACAGTAAGACAAATTAAATTTTTGGGTGCTTTCTGTGGCAATTTTTTTACCCTCCGCGGAGGGAGTTTTCAATTGTGCTTTCACCCACTTTTTCCCCTTTTCGGAATATTCGGATAATATTCTCATCGGTATTAATCCGGATGCTGTCGCCGGCTTTGTATTTTTTGGATTCGTGGCTGAGAATTTTAATGGCATCCGTGGTTTTATATCTCAGGAAGCGGAGCCCATCATTGTGTTTGAGGGCTTTTCTCAATGTGACCTCACGGGTAGAATCCACTTCACCATCGGTAAGGTGGACGATGATCACACCCAGATTCTGTCCCAGCACCCTGATGGAATCCACCGAACCGGAGAACTCCAGATGAAGTTCATCGATAAACGTTTGCTTTTCAGATTTGAAACGGCCAATCTGCATGCGGACGCCATTGACGCCCAGGAATATCAGGAAGAGGATGGAACCAATAATGAGGAGGGTCTTTTTCATTGCGCTTGAAGATAGGAAACAGATTGAATCAAATAAACGGAATGGAAGCCACCGGTGGTTGCACAAAAATCAAACTTTAATCATATTTGCACCCCCTTACAATCCTAATTTGGCTTGAATGGGGCAGTTAAATGCCTGAGTGGCGGAACTGGTAGACGCGCACGACTCAAAATCGTGTGTCTTCGGACGTGCCGGTTCGATTCCGGCCTTAGGTACGCTGAAGTAGACCCTGAAGCAAAGCGCTTCAGGGTCTTATTTTTAGAATCAATTTTCAGTGCGCTTGCTTCAGGGTCAATTCAGTGTCGTGAAGCGACCGACTTTCCCTAAAGCAATCGATGAAGGCGATTTGCGTTAGGGGAGATCTGCCTCGGGACAAAACCAATCTTGAAAAACATGATTTCATCCGAGTTTCACAGCGGTTACTTTCGTTAAATAAAAACGTTTTCATCTGTTTCAAAACATTTGACTAGGCCATTACCCTATTGTGCTTACATCTTATTTAGCCGTAAAGATTTTCTTCTCTACACGAGATTCACCACGAATCTTGATCAGCGATGGAAATACCACAATGAAGGCAAAACAAAGAGCACAGCACCGCGCAGGCCTCTGGAATTGATTTTTTGTGAGTTTTATTATTTTGAACCGGATGCAAGGAAAAGGGAAATGTATTTCAAAACTACCACTGTAAGAATGCGGGTAAACTCATCCTTGGAGAAACGCTCGTAAAGCCTGGATATAAAGGGGCTGCTGGTTTTTGGAATGGATCACGACGATCTTGAGCCAATCTCTGCTTCCAATTAAATAAATGTCCGAGAAATTCTATACAAGATGGTCTTTCCAGATGCAAAGGTTGTCTTTGATGCTGCGAATTGAATAATATTTAACTTGTGATAAATGTCCACTTGACTAATGGAATAGCTTTTATGAAGAATTGTATTGGTTCACTTATTTTTTGTGCAGTTGCGATCTTGACGGCCACCCCAAATACAAATGGCCAGCCTTATCCGCACATATTTGAACTGCGTTCTGTTACCTTATTGGACAGTCCCTTCAAGCGTGCCCAGGATCTCAATACCAAAACACTGCTTCAATACGATGTTGAAAGATTGCTTGAGCCTTATCGGCAAGAAGCGGGATTGCCTGTAGTAGTTCCTGGATTTGTCAACTGGGAGGGATTGAAGGGTCACGTCGGTGGTCATTATTTAAGTGCTTTGGCGATGACCTATGCATCAACAGGGAATGACAGCATTCTGGCGCGGTTAAATTATTTCGTCAATTCTCTTCAAGCCTGTCAACAAGCCCACGACCAAAAACATGCAGAATGGGGAAAGGGTTACTTGGGAGGAGTACCGGATGGCCGGTTGATTTGGTCAGCTTTAAAGGAAGGCAATTTTAAACCTTATCAAGAGGCGTGGGTACCGTGGTATAATGTTCATAAGATTTTTGCCGGGTTGCGGGATGCCTGGTATTATGCCGGAAACCAGGAGGCGAAACAAATGTTCCTGAAACTTTGTGATTGGTCGCTTTTTGTAACGGCCCAATTATCCGCGCAACAAATGCAATCTATGCTGGACACAGAGCACGGTGGTATGAATGAGGTATTGGCCGATGCCTATCAACTTACCGGCGATGTAAAATACCTGAACGGTGCCCGGCGATTCTCACACCAGGCATTGCTTTATCCGCTGTCACGGAATATTGATAATTTGGATAATAAGCATGCCAATACTCAGGTTCCTAAAGTAATTGGATTCCAGCGCATCGCTGAACTCTCATCCGATACTTTATTTGAACGAGCATCTCAATATTTTTGGGAGTCGGTGGCTACCAAAAGGAGCCTGGTGTTCGGTGGAAATAGCCGTAGAGAATTTTTTCCCCAACAGGACGCCTATACCGACTTTCTCAATGACGTAGAAGGACCTGAAACCTGTAATTCTTACAATATGCTTAAGCTGACGGCCGGAATTCATCGGAAGAATCCCTCCGCGCATTATTTAGATTTTTATGAACGCGTCCTGTATAATCATATTTTATCTTCTCAACATCCCGTCACAGGCGGATATGTTTATTTCACCCCGGCAAGGCCCAGACATTATCGGGTG
>DAOMZK010000033.1:0-11752 GCA_035438035.1 Cyclobacteriaceae bacterium
AATGAAAAGTATATTGTTGTCCGTGTCATTGGATGTGTACTCCAGGGCTTTGGCGAAAAGCCGAACCTGGTTCTTCTCCCTTTCCTTTAATTGGTTGACGAGTACGTCAGTGTAATAAATTGTGCCTAAGCTGATGATGACCGACACGATCAATATGATCCATTTCAGGTTGGTATTATCCTGATAGAAATCCATTGATGCAATGCGTGGAGCTCCGGCCATGCCGAGAAGTTAATAAAAGTATTGCGGATAGCGTATGGCTATGGTGTTTACACCACACAATTCGCACTTCATTATGAATTTACGTCTATCCCTTTTGCATAAACCACTTCGCCAGCACCCTGTAGTTAACTTTTGTACCATGCATGAGAATGCCGACCCGGTAAATGCGGCCTGCAAACCAGGTGGTAAGTACAAATCCTCCGATTAGACAGAGCATGGAGAGAGCCAACTGCCAGTCGGGTACTTCAAATCCAATGCGCCCCATCATGGCAATCGGTGAAGTGAACGGGATGATGGATAACCAAACGCTGATCGTGCCATGCGGATCTTCGAGGATAAATGTAAAAAGGGCAAAGTAGGAAATCAGCATGGGTATGGTAATGGGAAACATAAACTGCTGGGCCTCTGCAGGGCTATCCACAGCTGAACCTACGGCGGCGAACAGCGCCCCATACAACAAGTATCCCCCGATGAAATAAAATAAGAAACTGAAAATCACGTATGACCAATGTATTTCACTAAGCGATTTTAGCAGTTCCATAGAGCCTGAAGCCTGTTGAGCGGCCTGGTATTGTTCATTCATCTGCATCATTTCCTGACTGGGCGACTGCATTCCAAAATATCCCATGACCACCGTGGATAATGTTCCAATCAATAAGATCCAGATCAGAAACTGAAGTAGTCCCACTGAGGCCAGGCCTATAATTTTCCCCATCATGAGTTGAAAGGGTCGCACAGAAGAGACGATGACTTCAACCACCTTGCTCATCTTTTCTTCAATGATGCCCTGCATGATTTGGGCACCATAAATGAAAATGAACATATACATCAAGATGCCGCCGGCCATACCAACGCCAAATAAGACTTTACTGTCGGAAGATTTTTCCTGGCCACCCTCTGAAATTTTTACAGAATTTATCGTCACCTCTGTTTTTATTTGATCCAGCACTTTTTGCTCGATGTTGAGCTGCTGCATTTTCAGGTCCTTGATGTGATTGGCAAAGATTCTTTCTATGCTGCCCACATCGGTAGGGCTGGGATTGATTTTAGTGTACAGTGTAATACCCTGTGGGTTGGCTAATTCAAATTTCGGAATGTAGAGCAAGCCGAAGCTTTTACTGTTTTCAAATGCTTTTTTTCCCTCTTCCAGGTTTCCCTGAAAAGGTTTGAATTTAAATTTTGCCGTGTCGGCAAGAAAGTATCCGCTCTCGTCGATATACAAAACAGTTTCTTTTTCTGCATTTTTCTTTTGCTCTTTGGCAACGTATACCAATACCGCCATGATGGCTGGAAATATCAGTGGAAGCAATATCGTAGCTACCAGGAATGATTTCTTCTGAACCCGGTTCAGAAACTCACGCTGAATGATTAACCAAATCTTATTCATGACTTTTTCCTTTTACTAGTGTGATAAATATTTCACTCATGGTGGGTACCTTTTCAGCAAATGAATGCACTTCAGTCACTTGGGTTAGTTCCTGGATAAGTTGGTTCGGGCTGCCGGAAATTTTCATTTTCACCAGGGAACGTGTCAACTCATCTTCAATATTATTTTGTTGGATTAATTCGTAGGCTTCATTATTGAGTCGGAATGCCCCACGATGATCCACCGTAAACGTGTTGGTTTTATACTGAGCTTTAACCTCCTTTTTGGTGCCTTCGAGGATTTTGTTGGACTTGTTAATCAGCGCAATGTGATCACACAGGTCCTCCACGGTCTCCATACGATGCGTAGAAAAAATGATCGTAGACCCTTTTTCTTTTAGCTTAAGAATCTCATCCGTGATGAGTTGGGCATTGACCGGATCAAACCCTGAGAATGGTTCATCCAGGATTATCAGTTTGGGCTCGTGCATCACCGTGCTGATAAACTGCACTTTCTGCGCCATACCCTTTGATAAATCCTCCACTTTCTTCCCCAGCCAGTCTTTGATTTCAAATTTTTCTACCCATGTTTTGATTTTGGCAACAGCTTCACCCCGGCTGAGTCCTTTCAATTGAGCAAAATAGATCAATTGTTCGCCCACTTTTAATTTCTTATACAGCCCGCGTTCTTCCGGCAGGTATCCGATCACCCCGATGTGAGATGGGTTAAGACGTTGTCCAAAAACGCTGATTTCTCCGGCATCGGAGTTAATAATCTGATTGATAATTCGGATCAGCGTAGTCTTACCGGCGCCATTCGGGCCGAGTAATCCGTAAATGGACTTTTCCGGTACGGTGATGTCAACTTTATTCAGTGCCGTGTGATTGGCATACTGCTTGGTGACTCCCCGGGCTTTCAATGCTTCCACATGAACTGGGTTAAGGTTTTAGTAAGTTGGTTGCAAAACTAAACTGATTATTACATTCTTCTTCAAGATTTTTTGAGGAGAGATGCGGTTGGACTTTCGGTTAGTAAGCCGTCAGTTTATTTTTTCCTTGAATACGATTTTGCCCATAGAAACGTCCAGATCGAACGTCAGGGCATTTTTTGAATTCTGAGAATAGGCAGCGTTGCCAAAAGCATTCTGGCCTATCCGTTTGAGACTCTTCGGGAGATTAACCGTGCACAGCCAGGAGTCGGTAATTTTCACGAGAACCGGAACCGATTCATCTGGCAAAAGAATGATCATATTACCAGCCCCTACACTGCCCATTACAGAAGGCATTACTTCCGGTGTGTTGCTGAAATCAAGAAACATATTGCCAAAACCAACTTCAGCCATTACCACTTTCGAGCGGGAGAGATTGATCTGTTTCACATTGAGTGAGCCCAGGTCTACCTTTACGAAGAAAGTGTCCATCTCCACTTTGTTTTCCAGTCCTGAAGCATAGGCCACATTCACATCCGCACTGCCGGTGTTGATCTTCAGTTTCTTGATGGCCAATCCAGACAGGTCGACATTGGCGTTTCCCAATCCATAGTCGAGATTCAGTGAATACGGCTTGTCTTCCGTCAGATAAACCTTCCAGAACTTATCACTTATGCGTTCATCACCACCAAATACCTGGTAGGAAATTTTCTTGCCCACACCGCGCTGTCCTTCCTGTTCAAGCGCAAGCTTAACAAAACACACCGCGCCTTTTACTTCGTTACTGAAACTGTGAGCGTATTCTTCGAGATCCTGATTGCTGTAAATATTAAGTAGTTCGGAAGTTTGACTGGAACGGATAAAACAATTTCCGGTCTTGGCTCTCAAAGACAAGTCTACCGTCTTGCAGTTTTCCTGGTTATCAACCGTAAACTGTTTTTTTACCTGGCCGGTAACCACGCCCATGCCCATTACTCCCACTAAGGCCAACGATAAGGTTTTTACCATGACTCTTTTTACGATTCTTCGCCCGCTTAGGTTAAACGGGTAAAAAAATTGTTAAAACATTGTTAATAATCACCCGTAATTGGTCATATACGGGCAGTATTCAGAAAGGTTGGGTAAAAGCCGTTAAACAGGACGAATTTTTATTCCTGGTTGAAATACTCCTTCATTCGCTCAAAAAAGCCCTTTTCTGAGCTGTCCGGGTGGGGTTGGAAGTTGGCCGATTCCCTCAGTCGTTCAAGGGTGGCCTTCTCTTCTGCAGACAGCTTTTTTGGGGTCCAGACGTTGACATAAATGAGCTGATCACCGGATCCATAGCCGTTAATATCTTTCAAACCCTTGCCCCGGAGCCTAAGAATTTTTCCGCTCTGGGTTCCTGGTTCAATCTTGATTCTCACTTTACCTCCAATGGACGGAACTTCCACATTCGTACCCAATGCTGCATCCACGAAGTTGATATGAAGGTCAAAGACAAGATTGTTGCCATCGCGCTTAAGATCTTTGTCTTCCGTTTCTTCAATCAGGATCAGTAAGTCGCCTGGAATTCCGCTGCCAGGCGCTTCATTTCCTTTTCCGCCCATAGAAAGCTGCATGCCATCGGCAACACCCGCCGGAATTTTAATGGAGATAAGATCTTCTTTGGAGACGAGGCCTGAACTATCCACACCGGAAGGGCGCTTGTCGATGATTTGGCCGGCACCATTGCATGTTGGGCAAGTCGTGGCGGAAACCATTTGTCCCAGCATCGTATTGACAACTTTCCTTACCTGGCCGTTGCCCTGGCAGGTGCCGCAGGTTTTAAATGTGACACCTTCCGCCCGCACCAGCCGGTTGACCTTGATCTTTTTCTCTACGCCGTTGGCGATTTCCTCCAGCGTAAGTTTCAGCTTGATTCTCAGGTTGGAGCCTTTGCGCTGGCCACCGCGGGACCCACCGCCAAAGAAACTCTCGAACGGACTACCGCCCCCTCCTCCAAAAATATCCCCAAACTGGCTGAAGATATCGTCCATGTTCATGTGACTGCCACCACTGTATCCTCCACTGCCAGGGCGGTTATGGCCAAAGCGATCATACTGTGCTTTCTTTTCCGGATTGCTCAGTACTTCATATGCTTCAGCCGCTTCCTTGAATTTTTCCTCAGCTTCTTTGTTGCCGGGATTTTTATCCGGATGGAATTGGATGGCCACCTTGCGATATGCCTTCTTTATTTCCTCTGCGGTAGCATTTTTCCCAACAGATAATATTTCGTAGTAATCTCTTTTGGCCATGCGGATAATTAAATCAGTGTAAGAGCAGTGTTTGAATTATGAACCGATTACCACTTTGGCAAAGCGGATTACTTTCTCGTTGAGCAGGTACCCCTTCTCCACAGCTTCCACAATGTTTCCTTTTAGCTTTTGATCTTCTACCGGAACTTGTGTAATGGCTTCATGAAAGTCAGGATTAAAGGCAGTTCCGGAAGTGGTCTCCATGGCTTTGACGCCATAGACTTCCAGAATTTTATTGAACTTATTTTGAATCAGAAAAAACCCTTCAGCTTCTTTTGACGCATTATCCTTGAATGATTTTGCCGCCCGGTCAAAATCGTCGACGATGGGAAGAAGGGCTTTGAGCAACTGCTCGTTGGCACCCACTACCATTTCAAGCTTCTCCCTGGCTGTGCGTCTGCGGTGATTTTCAAACTCGGCATAGAGCCGAACATATTTGTCTTTTGCTTCTGCCAATTCGTCCTGTAGCTTTTTCAGGGGATCAGCTGTGGAACTGGGTCGATCCGTAGCCTCTGGCTCGGGTTGCTGCATAGGTGGTGTTTCAGCGTCCGAATCCTCATGTTTTCTCAGTTCAGGCTCTACAGGTATCTGATTTTCCATTGTTTTCATTATAAATAACCCGAAAATGACAAGAATTCTGCCAATTGAGAAGATGTGCCAGTTTGTCTATACAAATGACGATTTTAGGTTTACGATTTGCGATTGCACGCTTAATGAAGGTTTTTCCAGATCAAATCTTTTAGCTCAGGGATGCCTTGCTGTGTAATGGAAGAGATGAATGTGAAGGTTAACTTTTTAGGCAACTCCTGACGGATAGCTGCTTTTAATTCATCATCCAGCATATCTGATTTTGAAATCGCGATAATTCTCTTTTTATCCAGCAATTCGGGATTGTATTGCTTCAGTTCATTGAGCAAAATCTCATACTCGGCATAGATGTCTTTTGAATCAGCGGGGATGAGAAACAGCAGGAGAGAGTTGCGTTCGATGTGCCGGAGGAAGCGAATGCCCAGACCTTTTCCTTCAGAAGCGCCTTCAATAATCCCAGGGATGTCAGCCATCACAAAAGATTGATTGTCACGATATGACACTACACCCAAATTGGGAGTCAATGTGGTGAAGGCGTAGTCTGCAATTTTTGGTTTGGCGGCAGAGACCACCGACAGTAGCGTAGATTTTCCTGCATTGGGAAACCCTACAAGACCCACATCGGCAAGGAGTTTGAGTTCAAGAATGACCCATCCCTCGGTTGCGGGTTCTCCTGGCTGCGCATGCCGCGGCGCCTGTTGCGTGGAGGTGGCAAAGAAGGCATTTCCCTTACCGCCTCTTCCACCAGGGCTCAGAATTACTTCTTCGCCGTCGTGATTGATTTCACAAATGAATTCCTGGGTTTCAGCGTGACGGGCCACCGTGCCGAGTGGTACATCGATGATTTCATCTTTGCCATCTGCTCCGGTTCGGTCCTGGCCTTCTCCGGCCATACCGTCTTCGGCAGAAATGTGTTTCCTGTATTTTAAATGCAATAAAGTCCAGAGTTGTGCATTTCCCCTGAGGATGACATGACCGCCACGCCCGCCATCACCGCCGTCGGGTCCGCCTTTGTCTATGAATTTCTCACGATGAAAATGCAGGCAGCCTGCGCCTCCTTTACCGGATCGCGACCGGAACTTAACATAGTCAATGAAGTTGGGGTTGGACACGGCGCGAAATTACAAAAGGAAAAATAGAGAGCCTGAAAACTCATTTTTTGTCAATCACTTTACAAATAGCATTGAAGATGACGTCCACTTCACCGATGCCGTTGACCGTATTGAGTCTTCCCTGGTTTTTATAGAAAGGAAGGACGTGAATGGTTTTACCAAAGTATTCGTTGATGCGTTTGTTTACCTTTTCTTCTTCATCATCCGCTCTGTTCCCCGTTTGGCGCCTTTTGGCGATCCTGCCGCGCACTTCAGCTTCTGTCACATCCAGTGCAACGATATGGTGAATGGCTGAGTTATTGTCCTTCATGAATTTATCCAGCGCTTCTGCCTGGGGTACAGTTCTGGGAAATCCGTCAAAGAGAAAACCTTTTGCCTGTGGGTTTTTATCCAGCTCCTCCTTGAGCATGGAAATGGTGATCTCGTCCGGAACAAGAGCACCGCTGTTCATGATTTCCTTGACGCGTTTGCCAAGCGGCGTATCGTTGCTGGTGTGCCAGCGGAAAAGATCACCGGTCGAAATATGCACAAATCCGTATTTCGCGATGAGCTTTTCGCTTTGGGTGCCTTTGCCCGCGCCGGGAGGGCCGAAGAGTACAACATTTATCATGATCAATCGGTTAGGATAGATTTTGGGAACAGGAAACGAATATAATCCCCGTCTGTACTCCCTCCAAATGGATTATTTGGCTTCGGTTTGCTTGTAAATGTCCTTGAGGTTACGACCTAGTCCATCATAGTCAAGGCCATAACCCAGCACGAATTCGTCGTCAATTTCAAAACCCACATACTTTACCTCAATTCCTTTTTCACGAGCCACCCGCTTGCGCAGGAGAGCAATAGCTTCCACTGATTTCGCACCACGGCTCCTCAGGTCTTCCATCAACTTATGCAGGGTGAGTCCGCTGTCGACGATGTCTTCTACCACGATGATATGAAGATCGAAGAGACTTTCTTCATGCCCGATAAGGGTTTTAAGCTGACCGGTACTTGCTGTACCAGCGTAGGATGAAATTTTCACAAAAGAAATATGGCAGGGAATGGTCACCGCTTTCATCAAGTCGGAGGCAAACATGAATGATCCATTGAGAACGGGAATAAAAATAGGGGTCTTGCCCTCATAGTCTTTATTGATCTGTTGCCCGAGGGCAGCAACTTTTTTCTCAATTTTTTCCGAAGGGATGAACTTCTTGAAGGTGAGGTCTTTGACTTTCATGGGTGAATAACGTTCGGCAAAGATAGCGGATTGCTGCTATACGACTAACTTTTGTTGATGACCGGTTATCACCAGTTGCATTTCAATTTTTTCAAAAAGAATCATCAATTGCAAACGTATTCTTCCGATACATCCATTGTCCTTTGGTGAAGTCTGGAAACTCCACACTGTCTCCGGACTGGATCGACCATTCCGACAAGGGTGATATTGCGCTCCAGGTAACCGCATCATACACATCCTGCGGCGTTTGAATTTTTCTTTTGGCAGCCTCGACAAAAGCATTCAAAACAAACCAGTCCATGCCGCCATGCCCGGCGCCAGAGGCATCATTACCGTATTTTTTCCAGAGCGGGTGATCATATTTATCCAGCCAGGATTGCGCTTCTTCCCAACTGTGTGGTTTTTTGCTCTGGTCTTCGATGTAAATGGATTTATTCACGTCCATCCATATACCATTGGTGCCCTGTACACGAAAACCAAGTGAATAGGGACGGGGCAGGTTGGTATCGTGCTGGAGTAAAACTGTTTCATCATTCGCCGTCCGAATCATGGTGGTGACCACGTCTCCCAGTTTGAATTTGACTTTTGCGTTGGAATGATTTTCACCGCCTTTTTTTACAATGAAGTTGTGCAGGCCGCGTGACTTGGTAGAATAGGAAACCAGTTCCGTAAAACGATTGCCACGGTTGATGTCAATCATCATGGCCACCGGACCTATGCCGTGCGTGGGATAAAGATCGCCGTTGCGGTTGACGGAATGCTGGGTACGCCATTGGGCTTCGGAAAATGCATTTTCGCCAAACTCTACGCCACTCCCCCCCGTACCGTTGTTGAATTTCACCTCACGCAAGTCATGTTGATAGCCGCCCTGCAGATGAACCATCTCACCAAAAATATTCTGACGCACCATGTTCATCACTGCCATCACATCCCGGCGGTAGCAAACGTTTTCCAGCATCATCAACGGCATACCGGTCTCTTCGCTGGTGTGAACCAGTTCCCAGCATTCTTCCACGGTAAGTCCGACATTCACTTCACAACCGACGTATTTTTTAGCGCGCATGGCGTCAAGGCACATTCTTGAATGCCATTCCCAGGGTGTTGAGATGATGACGGCATCGATCCCTTCATTGGTCAGCATTTTCTTGTATGCTGTGGGGCCTTCCAGTATGACCGTGGGTTTTTTCTTTCCGGATTTTGTCACCAGGTTAAGCGCACGGTCCATCATGACTTGCTGAATGTCACACAGGGCAACCACATCCACATCCGTCCTCCCCAAGGCCAGTTCAAGGTGACTTTGTCCGCGCAAGCCAACGCCGATGAAACCCAATCGCAGTTTCTGATCAGCATCAAATGATAAAACATTTTTTGTCGGCAGAATGGAAAGGCCGGCGCCGGCAATCGCAGCTGTTCGGATAAAATCACGACGGGATTTCATATTTGGTTTGTTGTTTGTGACTTCGATAAGACTTAATTAAACGTAGAGATTCAAAGTTCCTTCATCAGCCATCCATACAAATCAATCATGGACTGAATATCTTTTTTATGCACTTTTTCGTGAGGCGTGTGGGCAAATTGCTCCGGGGCACCTACAAAGCACCAATCAATAGGATGGTGAGAACGTTGAAGCTCACCACCGTCGCTTGAGCCCATCCCTTCTACTTCCAGTTGATGAGGGATTTTGTGCTTTTGTGCAATGGCAATAATGCGGTCAATGAATTCACGTCGTGGAATATTCCGGTCGCGGAGAGAAATGGCTACTCCTTTACCATGCTCCACGCCATCCGAGACCCAGGTGATATCAGAAATCAAGGCTTGATTAATTTTCCATTTGTCAACCATGAACTGGGTGAGGTAGGGTACTGACCCGCCGCCGTGTTCTTCCCAGCAACTGAATGCGATGATCCCATCTTTCATTTTTTCGGCTACTTGCAGGGCTACATAGACGCCCAGCCGGTCATCGAGATAGGGTGATTCAATATAATCCCTGGATTCCTTATAGTTGATTTTATAGGAGAGGGGCGTGCCTGGAACAATGGGTCTTCCGAATTTATAAAACGCATGGTGTTCCTTGTCGTACTCCAGTTCGCACTCAATGGGTCCATGACTGTCATGACCAACCAGTTTTGTTCCGGCCTCAGCATCGGGGCTCCCAACGGATAGCAACTGGTTGAAATAACGAACGGTAAAGCCAACGGTGTCCATGTGAGCGAAGATGGCAGTACGTGGTTTCCCAAATTTTAAAACGATGCAATCCTGGAATCCTTCACCATGAAAAATCTCAGGTTTTGTTTTCCACTTTTTCTTCGATTGCTGAATGTATTGCAACAGGAATTTCTTCACTCCGGCTTCGTGTCCGGAGGTTCCGTGGATGGAACAGAGTTCTTTGAGTAGTTTCATTTTCTTCGTTTTAAAACTACAAAATATTCCAAACGCCGGGATTCATCTGTAGGGTAATATCTGGCGGATTTTTACTAACTCGTTATGACAATTTCCAACCATGAAAAAATACCTCGTAGCTGCTGATATTCTGCTTTTTGTTCTCTCCTTGTTTTTCCCTGTGTTTCTTTTTGCCAGCCATGATCCGGTTATGGGTCATATCGTCCTCCTGTGGGGATGGTGGGGTCTTATTATGCTTCATTTTGGATGGGTGGCCAACATGCTGTGGATTGGGGGCATTGTCCTGTTTCTGAGAAATAATTTTAAACTGGCCCGACTTCTCGCAATGGGGGCCGCAGTTCTGGCATTGGAAAGTTTTGCGGTAAAAGAATGGTGGTTCAACGAAGGCAGCGGAACTGAAGTAACGGGTTTCGGTGCCGGTTTTTATCTGTGGATGGGTGCCATTGTTTTTTTGCTCATCCTTACCTATTCCTTTAAGAAGCCTTTGCCATTTCCCACCCAATGATACTTTTTTTACGTGCTGCACGCCATCGGTATTCTCCCAATACCCCGTCTTTTCTGATCACCCGGTGACAGGGGATGATGTAGGCAATATGATTGGATCCTACTGCTGACCCCACAGCTTGCATGGCTTTTGGATTGTTGATTCTTTCGGCAATGCCCTGGTAGGTCGTTACGCTACCCATCGGCAATCTCAGCAAGGCTTCCCACACTTTGATCTGAAAATTTGTTCCCTTCACAAACAAATGAAGTTTGCTGTCTGTGGGATGAGTCACTGGATTGAAAATCTTTTCTGCTAAAGCAAAAGTGACATGCTGATCCTGGTGAAATACTGAATTGTGCCAGTGCCCTTTCATTTTTTCAAGCTCCTCCTTATGCCCGCCATCGGCAGAGATAAACGAAAGCCAGCAAATGCCGCGCTCTGTCACTCCGATCAATGCCGTTCCGAAAGGTGTTTCATGAAATCCATAATCGATGACGAGACCGGAACCCTTCAATTTATATTCCTGTGGCGTTACCGCTTCCAGGGTGGTGAATAAATCATATACCCTCGATTGGCTTGACAATCCGGCCGCTTCCGCGGCTTCGACGATGTTTTTGGATTCTTGTAATTTTCCTTTCAGAAAATCCACGGTAAGGAACTGTAGAAACTTCTTCGGACTGATGCCGGCCCATTCGGTGAAGATGCGCTGAAAATGAAACGGGCTCAGATGAATTTTTTCCGCTACTTCATCCAGTTCCGGTTGACGTTTGAAGTTTACTTCCAGGTACTGAATAGCCTTTTCAATACGCTGATAGTTGATGTCGGTTTCCATGGATGCAATCATAAATGTATTGTTTTTTGATGGATCAAAGGTGGAGGAGATGCCAGCACAACTCAACCCGTTTCTTGCGGAGTTGGCAATGGCTGCAAGGACGAAATCCTGCTTTTCCGGCTTGTGATTCACTTTTGAAAAATACACGGTTGATTTTCTTCATCCTCTTGCCTGTGCCGCATCGCAGTGTGCCATAAATTTTGAGACGGATATTTCCCGCAAACTGGATTTCTCCTTTTCTGATAAGGTGGAATAATGTCGCTGGTTCGATTTCTGAATGACGGATCATGGGTCAAAATTGAAAAAATAGAAAAGTGCTGGCAACCCGATA
>DAOMZK010000034.1:0-11568 GCA_035438035.1 Cyclobacteriaceae bacterium
GTTTTCAATTTCAACCGTCCGTATGTCAATCTCACTAGCTTTCTCTCGACAAGAAACTAGTCCAAGGATAAAGATGAATGTCGTTAGGAGCTGTCTCATTTTGGCAATTGCCGGCAACGTTTGTGTTTATGCAGTGTGGGGAATAGGAGGGCTTAAAAATGAAGCGCAGCGGAATGTTAAGCCCGACCTGCTCCGAACTGTCCCCCGTGACCAAACTACATTTTGAAACATAAACTTTAATTTAACACCAAACCCCCACATTGCATAAACATTTTGTTGGTAGCTGTAGGGCCCTTGTCCGAACTTCATTCGTAGCCTTGTCTTTCGTCACTCGTTAATATTACACGTCTCTTAATTAGTCAGTCGTGCGGTGGGGCATTTTTCATTTTACTACTTTGTCCACTTACACAAAACTGAGCACACTTATTGACTGGCTTTGGATGTGGGCTGCATGTGCGGCCAGGCAATGTGTGTGCGATTTTAGGACTACAATTTTTAAATGTTACTTATAGTCTTTGGCTTATAGTCAACACAATAGGACATTTACAGAATGGATATAAAGACTAAAGTCGGCAAACGAATACGGGAAATCAGAGAAAAGATTGAGATGTCTCAAAAGGATTTAGCTTATTCATCTGATTTGGATAGGAGTTATATAGCGAGTGTAGAGAATGGGCAACGGAACATCTCAATTGTGAATTTAGAAAAAATAGCAAAGTCTTTGGGTGTAACATTAAGTGAACTATTTAAAGGAATGTAAATGAAACTAAAAATCCCTAATTCAGAGGTTCAAGAATTGTTGTCTGGGAAAAAATACAATTACCCAAAGTACGCAACGCAAATAATGAACTTGGCAAACCAAAATTCTCAGGGGACTCGTGCAAAGATTGTTGGACAAATGAGTGACTTAATTCAAGAATTTGAAGGAACGGCCTTGTCAGAATGGGAGAAGTGGTATTTAGCAAAGCATCCGGATGCAATAGATAATGCAACCGAAAAGGTATACACGATGGTAAAACTTTTTAAAGATGCTATTGTCAAGATTGATAAGGATACTGTCCGCGATTGGATAGAGGAATTAGTTGTTGTGAAAACATTTAGTGGACTAAAATTTCAGGAGGCTATTTTAAAGAAGTTGGCTGGTCATTTTAAAGTTAGTTACCGACTTGCAACACCAAATGAAGAAAGTAAAGGAATTGATGGTTTTATAGGTAATAAACCAATAAGTGTAAAGCCAATCACTTATAAGACTAAGCTTGGATTGAATGAAACCATAGATGTTCCAATCGTCTTTTATGATAAAAAGAAAAGTGAAATTGTTGTTGAATTTGAACCAAACGATTTTAAATAATGGAATTCGTATTAAATATCGATGCAAATAGATTTAGGTCTACGAATGCGAGCTGGAATACATTAATGCTCAATGACCCGTGGTCTGTTGGTTATGTGACTACTTTAATTGAGTTAGTACCTTTTGCCAAAAAAGAGGATTGGGAGAATTTTTATTATGAAAGCGGTCAAGAAAGAGAAAGCCTTATAGCGAAACTTGATAGTGAAAACCAAATTCTATTAAATAATGAAGGATTAATTAAAACTAAGAAGAGTACAATTGATGGGTTAAGTTATGACTTAAAAAACTTAAACACTCAGTATGGTAGAACGAAGGAGAGGTTATATAGAAAAGGTGAAATCTTATATGATGCTGTCAAAGATAACGGAACAGGAATAACTGTAGATGATTGCTTTGAATGTGTGCGTTTCCGGGTAATTTGTGAAACATGGAATGGAGTTATTGTTAGAGAACGTAACACGATTCAAGTATTAAAGGATAAATTCCCTGATTACGAGTTTAGGAAGGTAAGCGGAGAAATAGATCATCAGTATGCGGTTGATTATGAGGTCTACAAAAACGGAAAATTAACTGTCGCTATTCAAATAAAGCCTCAATCTTACACTTGGAAGGCACCTTATATTTTAAAGGCGCGTCAAGCTAATATGTTTAAAAATCAAGAGTATTTTAAAAATATTGGTGTGCGTGTTTACGATATTATAGCTGATACAAAGGGAAACATTCAAAACCAAGAAGTACTCAAAAACCTATAGACGTTTGAAGCGTCTTCTTTTTTAGATTATCGTCATTATACTGAGTTGGTTTTACAGAATCGTACTCAGCAGTAATTAGGTTGTCCAACTCCTTTTTAAGATTGCTTACATAAGAAAACTTAATTTCTGTTTCTTGTGAAGTCATTACTGGTAAATTCAAATTAGAATTAAAGTGCTTTATTTCTTCTTTAGTTGAATCTAAAGTTCTTTGATTAATAAATTGTCGGTGTTGCTCGATTCTGTTTGAAACTACTGCATTAAAATAATTAATTGGTGTGCTTTGGCTATTCTCTGTGATAATATCTAAAAACATTGGGTCAATTTCATATCCGATACTATTTCGGTTTGATGCTATTGATGCAATAGTGGTTGTCCCCGTTCCTAAAAATGGGTCAAGAACCGTGTCGCCTTGAAGTGAGTACATATTAATTAGTCTGTATGGTAACTCAAATGGATATGCTGCACTTCTTTTTCTTGTTTCTGAATTGTCTATTTTTTGTTTTGTTCCTTTTAAATCCCACAAGTCAGAGAACCAAATATTTCGTTCCTCCCAAAAGAATGAACTTTGTTTTCTTCTTAATTTTTCTTCTTCCGTCTTAAATTGTCGTTTTCCCCCTTTTCTGAAAATTAGAATCCATTCATGCTCCAATGTAACGTATGCGCCTGAGGGGAGCATTCCTGAACCCATGAATTTGTTAGGTGCATTCGTCTGTTTTCTCCAAAGTATGTTAGGTAGGTTAGATAGTCCTAATTTCTGAAATGCACTTATTATTCTTGAATGACTTGGGTATAAAGCAAATTCACCATTTATCGTCCTTGTAGAATCACCAATATTGATACAAGCAAAACCACCGGGAATGAGAACTCTGTCAACTTCTGCCCATATTTTATCAAGTTCACAATGCATAAGTTCGAATGCCATTGGACCATCTCCACTTGACAAAGCAGTCTTTATCTCTGGGTTTTGATTTGATATAATTTCATCCCACATCTCAATCATAGGATAAGGTGGTGATGTAACGACTAATTCAATAGAGTTATCGTTCAACTGTTCCATTTTTTGAGCAGCTCCGATTATAATTTGATGAGTCGTATTCTTGTTTATCATGTCACAAACTTATAAAAGAAGTTACTTAAAGTCAACACCTTTTCATCGTTAAAAAGTCATTGTCCGCAGCTCTTTTGCAAGCTTTGGGTTACGCGTTGGAATGTGTGGCTTGCAAATGTGCTGCAGTGGGAACCCTTTTAAAAAAAATGCGAAGGGTCGGCTGTATTTTTTTTTAGTCTGTCCTAAGTTTAATTTTTTCAAAGTCCAAGTTGTCTGCGAAGCCGCTCACTTGTCCCCGTGGGAAATCTTTGTTAGTAAAATGTCGTCCGTTTTTTTGGAACACAAATTTGTCCGGGCCCTATTGCTACCAACGCTTGGCTATAAAACGTATGCGTTTAAATACCTACATCTTTGTCCCACGTTGCTGCGGAAATTTAACAGCACGCACGTTAAGAACCTACAATACAGCATATGTTTTATAGCCGTTGTTGGCGGCAGTTAAACTTCCAGTATCTCAGCTTCACCAACGAGTTTTTGTCCTTCGTAAATCCACCATTTTAGTCCAACGTTCATGTATTTCTGAATTGATTGTCCATGAATAAATCTTACAGTCACAATCTCCTCGTCTCCAAGTTGAATCCATTCTTTGTCAAAGGTGATTTCTCCCATGTATGCCGCTATCAAGTTTCCCTTCTTATTATATTCAAAAACATGATTAGGTCGATATCCAGTTTTTATTCCGGAATATCGTCCACCTTCGTCAGTAGTCTTTAGTCTCAGTTTTGCTTTGATTGTTATTATGTCGGTGTTGTTCATCAATGTCCAGGTGTCGCGTTTAATTGCCGCCAACGTTGGTGTATCGGAGACGGAGTCTCCGATAAATTCTTATTCTGCTGAGGGATTTTGTGCCATCAAACTAACTCCTAAACCATCCAGGGGGCTTTTTATCTTTGAAAATCCCCTTGTAGTTACGTGCGTATATCGCTCAGTAGTCTTGCTGCTCTCGTGACCCATCAGAACTTGAATATAGCGAATATCAGTATTTTGCTCCAATAAATGAGTAGCAAAACTGTGCCGCAAAGTGTGTGCACTGACCCGTTTTTTAATTCCAGCCAGGTTAGCGGCACGATGCACAACCTGATTGACGCTCCGCGGCGAATATCGGTGCCGACCAGGTCCTTCGAATAGCCATTCCACTGGATGATACAAGCTCATATAGAAGCGAACATATTCAACAACCTGACCTGATAACAAAGTTATCCGATCCTTATTTCCTTTGCCCCCATCAACGAACAGTTGCATACGGTTAGTATCAAAATCCTTCCATCGAAGGTTAAGAAGTTCACTCATTCGCAAACCAGCAGAATAGAGCAAAAGCAACATGCAACGATGCTTCGGATTGGAAGTGACTTCAATCATACCCTTGACTTCTTCCTGACTCAATACCCGAGGCAATTGAACATTTTTTATGGGTCGGTCTATATAATACTCCTTCCTCTCGCCCCGTTGAACTTTTTCGAGATAAAACTTGATGGCATTGATAGCCGTGTTTTGTGTAGAAATGGAAACCTTTCTCTTTTCAGCCAAATACAATTGGTAAGCGTTGATCAATGCCTCGTTGATTTCTGCCGCCGTCCGGGGATGAATCCAACCCAGGAAATTCCGCATCTGCGATTCATAGGTCTTTACCGTGGCTTCACTGTAGCGCACACGGATCAGCATATCATGATACCCTTCAGGCAGTGGAAATGATTGGATCTTCACCTGACTCTCTGAATCCCGAAATCGTGACTTGAAGCCTTCTGAAATTTCTACAGACTGATATTCAGTCAGCTTTCTGTAAAGATCTTCCAATGCCTTTTCCGAATAGACAACATACCAACAGGATTGTGTACGACTGAATTGCCTTCCAGGAAAAGCACGAACTACCCTATCCGCCATTGGATTTAAACGACCAAGGATGGCAATACAATGATTGCCACGATGTAGCAACGGTTCTAGCCGCAAGAGGGACATACAACCGCAAGTATCGCCATTGTAAAAGACAAGAATCAATTACAAAGCAATATGATCAGGGAAACCAGACTCTCGGTTGTAATGAAAAAAGAATTGAACTACCTGATTCAGTAAATAAATGATTCGCTAAGCCTCATGCCTACTTCGTTGGGGCAAGTCCAGTTAATCAACGCAAGAGTTTTGAATAACCGGATCTATGCCTCTCCCATCGTTCCACCGAAATTCATCGGGAAACGGGGCATGTCGTCAGTGCGCTTGATGGCACCAAAAGCCGCTTCGTATTTTTCAATGTTATCTTTGAGGGCAGCCAGCAGGCGCTTGGCATGCTCCGGCGTGATCACGATACGCGACTTCACCTTCGCCTTGGGAACGCCCGGCATCAGCCGTATGAAATCAATAACAAACTCACTGTTGGAATGGGCAATCATGGCCAGGTTGGAATACACACCTTCCGCAATCTCCTCACTCAGCTCAATGTTGATCTGATTTTGAGGAGGGGTTGTTTTCTCATCAGCCATGATTTTGGGATTATTTGGTTATATGGTGTTTGGAGATTTTGTTATTGTGCAATTGCAAAAATCACTCAATAACCCAATCTCCAAATCACCAAATATCTAAATGGACTGCACTTCCTTTTCCTTCCGCGGTGCGGCTGGGCTCGAAGTGGCTTCCACCATCTTCTCGTACTCTTCTTCCGAACCTACAATCAGGTCATTGAATGTACGCTGTCCGGTACCGGCAGGGATCAGGTGACCAACGATCACATTTTCTTTTAAGCCAGCCAGTTGATCCGCCTTTCCGCGAATCGCAGCCTCACTCAACACCTTGGTCGTTTCCTGGAAGGAAGCAGCCGAGAGCCAGCTCTCCGTCTTCAACGATGCCTGGGTAATACCCTGCAGCGTAGGACGGGAAACAGCAGGCATCGCATCACGCACTTCCGCAACCTTCTGATCTTTTCTCTTCAGAGAAGAGTTCTCATCGCGCAATTCGCGCGCGGTGATGATCTGACCGGGTTTGAATTTCTGGGAATCTCCCGCATCGAGCACTACTTTCTTGTCGAGCACCTGGTCGTTCACTTCACGGAACTCCAGCTTGTCCACATATTCTCCCTGCAGGAAGCTGGTGTCACCGCTGTCGATGATTTCCACTTTCTGCATCATCTGGCTCACTATACACTCGATGTGCTTGTCGTTGATCTTCACACCCTGCAGTCGATACACTTCCTGAATTTCATTCACGAGATACTCTTGTACCGCAGTCGGTCCTTTGATCGACAAAATATCCGAAGGTGTAATGGCTCCGTCTGAAAGCGGTTGCCCGGCCTTCACAAAGTCATTGTCCTGAACGAGGATGTGCTTGGAGAGCGGCACGAGGTAACGCTTCTGAACACCATCCCTTGATTCGATGAAAATTTCGCGATTGCCGCGCTTGATTCCTCCATAGGTTACCACCCCATCAATCTCACTCACAACAGCAGGATTAGAAGGATTGCGCGCCTCAAACAATTCTGTTACGCGTGGCAAACCACCCGTGATGTCACGGGACTTGCCTACGGCGCGCGGAATCTTCACCAGCACATGCCCGGCTTTGATCTGCTCCTTCTCATCTACTGCAAGGTGAGCGCCAACAGGAATGTTATATCCCTTCGTCTCTGTCTTGCCTTTGACAATAAGGGCAGGGTTCTTGGTTTTGTCGCGCGTCTCAGTAATCACCTTTTCGCGGTGACCCGTCTGTTCGTCCGACTCTTCCTTATAGGTAATACCTTCGATGATCGCTTCGTATTCAATCTCTCCGTCAAATTCAGAGAGGATGACCGCATTATAGGGATCCCAGTTACACAACTCGTCTCCCTTTTCAACTTTCTGTCCCTCCTTTACCAAAAGGAAAGCGCCATAAGGAACGTTGTTGGTGATCAATACACGGTTTTTCTCTTTCTCTGCGATCCGGATTTCACCGGTACGGCCCATCACCACTTTAACCTTGTTGCCGTCCTTGTCAGTAGAGTCAATGGTACGGATACCTTCGAATTCAATCACACCACTGAACTTGGCCTTGATGCTGGCTTCTGTCGCAATGTTGGACGCCGCACCACCCACGTGGAAAGTACGGAGTGTCAACTGGGTACCGGGTTCACCGATAGACTGCGCGGCAATTACACCGACAGCTTCACCCGCCTGAACCATTCTACCGGTTGCCAGGTTGCGTCCATAACAATTCGCACAACCACCCACTTTCGATTCACAAGTCAGGATCGAACGGATTTCAACTTCTTCAATGCTTGTTTCGTCAATGCGTTTGGCAACCTCATCGGTGATCTCACCGCTGGCAGGACAAATCAATTCATCAGAAATAGGATCATAGATATCATGTACTGACACCCGACCAACGATACGTTCAGAAAGCGGCTCCACGATATCTTCGTTGTCTTTCAACGCCGTCACTTTCAATCCGCGCAAAGTTCCGCAATCGACTTCCGTGATCACGAGATCCTGTGCTACATCCACCAGACGACGGGTCAGGTATCCTGCATCGGCTGTTTTCAACGCCGTATCGGCAAGACCTTTCCGTGCACCGTGGGTAGAAATAAAATACTCCAATACATCCAATCCTTCCTTGAAGTTGGAGAGAATAGGGTTTTCGATAATCGAACCCACTGATCCGGCGAGATTCTTCTGAGGCTTGGCCATCAGACCGCGCATACCGCCCAACTGGCGAATCTGCTCTCTTGAACCGCGTGCACCGGAGTGCATCATCATGTAGATCGAGTTGAATCCCCCCTGATCTTCTTCCAACTGCTTCATCAGCGTGTTGGTAAGGAGGGTGTTCGTACGTGTCCAGATATCAATAACCTGGTTATACCGCTCGTTGTCGGTAATCAAACCCATCATGTAGTTATTCCACACACCGTCAACTTCCCCTTGAGCGGAAGCCACAAGCTTTTCCTTTTCTGCAGGAACCTTCACATCATTCAATCCGATTGAAAGTCCACCGCGGTAGGCCATCTGGAATCCGATTTCCTTAATATCATCAAGGAACTTCGCCGCCTTGGCCAGACCGGCAATTTTATACACGTCGGCAATAATGCCCTGGAGTTTCTTCTTCGTCAACAGTTCGTCAACAAATCCTACTTCTTCAGGAACAACAGTATTGAAAATCACGCGACCCGCTACTGTTTCCAGAACTTTGGCTGTGATCTCACCTGTCTTTTTATCTTTCATCTTCACACGCACCTTAATAATGGCGTGCTTGGAAAGCCTTCCTTCGTTGTAAGCAATGATTACTTCTTCCTGGGAATAGAAAATCTTACCCTCACCTTTTTCTCCCTTGCGGCCTTTGGTCAGGTAGTACAGACCCAACACCATGTCCTGTGAAGGCACAGTGATCGGCGCACCATTGGAAGGATTGAGAATATTGTGAGAAGAAAGCATCAATACAGAAGCTTCCATGATGGCTTCCTGGCCCAGGGGCACGTGCACAGCCATCTGGTCGCCGTCAAAGTCGGCATTGAAGGCGGTACATACGAGCGGGTGAAGCTGGATCGCTTTACCTTCGATCAATTTCGGCTGGAATGCCTGGATACCCAGGCGGTGCAGTGTTGGAGCGCGGTTGAGGAGCACAGGGTGTCCCTTCAATACGTTTTCCAAAATATCCCATACTACAGGATCCTTGCGGTCCACTATTTTCTTCGCAGACTTAACCGTTTTTACAATTCCTCTTTCAATCAGCTTGCGGATAATAAAGGGTTTGAATAATTCCGCCGCCATATCTTTTGGCAGACCGCATTCGTGCAGTTTCAATTCAGGACCTACCACAATAACAGAACGGCCAGAGTAGTCAACGCGTTTACCCAGGAGGTTTTGACGGAAGCGGCCTTGCTTTCCTTTCAGCATATCGCTGAGGGATTTCAACGCACGGTTTCCTTCAGAACGCACAGCATTTACTTTGCGTGAATTGTCAAACAATGAATCGACAGCTTCCTGGAGCATGCGTTTTTCGTTACGCAAAATCACTTCAGGCGCCTTGATATCGATCAGTCTCTTCAGACGGTTATTACGGATAATTACCCTTCTGTATAAATCATTTAAATCAGACGTAGCAAAACGACCACCATCAAGCGGCACCAATGGACGCAACTCCGGAGGAATCACGGGGACCATTTTAATGATCATCCAGTTCGGTTTATTCTCCACGCGCGTATTGGCTTCGCGGAAAGCTTCCACCACTTTCAAACGCTTAAGGGCTTCTGCCTTGCGTTGTTGTGAAGTGTCTGTAGCTGCCTGGTGGCGCAGTTCATAAGAAAGCTCATCCAACTTCACACGACCCAACAACATTTCGAGTGCATCGGCACCCATCTTCGCGATGAATTTCTTAGGATCAACGTCATCCAGCATTTGATTCTCACGTGGAAGTTTGTCCACGATATCCAGGTATTCTTCTTCGGTAAGGAAGTCAAGGCGGTTGATGCCGTCTTCTTCCTTGATACCTGGCTGAATCACCACATAGCGTTCATAGTAAATGATCTGATCCAGTTTCTTGGTAGGAAGTCCGAGCAAGTAACCGATTTTATTCGGCAGGGAACGGAAATACCAGATATGCGCTACGGGAGTAACGAGTTCAATGTGGCCCATCCGCTCACGTCTTACCTTCTTCTCCGTAACCTCTACACCGCAACGGTCGCAAATGATACCTTTATAACGGATCCTTTTGTATTTCCCGCAATGACATTCCCAGTCCTTTACAGGTCCGAAAATGCGCTCGCAAAACAACCCGCCCATCTCCGGCTTGTACGTCCGGTAATTGATGGTTTCCGGTTGTGTCACTTCACCATGCGAGCTTTCCAGGATGGACTCCGGGGAAGCCAGGCTGATGGTGATTTTGGAGAAATCGTTGTTGATCTTTTTATTTTTTCTGAATGACATGCTTTTATGTTGTTATCAGATTTACACTTTCTATTTTGCTATTGGCTCTTTGACTTTGGCCATTAGCTGCTAACAGCCACGGGCCAAAAGCCAAAGGCTTTTTTAATCCATTGTGATTTCAAGCGCGAGACCTCTCAATTCATGAACCAACACATTGAATGATTCAGGAATGTTCGGCTTGCGCATATTTTCACCTTTAACAATTGATTCGTAGGCTTTCGCTCTTCCGATGACATCATCAGACTTGATGGTAAGAATTTCCTGCAGGATATGGGAAGCACCAAATGCCTCAATCGCCCACACCTCCATCTCACCAAAGCGCTGACCACCGAACTGCGCCTTACCACCCAACGGCTGTTGTGTGATAAGCGAATAAGGTCCGATCGAACGGGCATGCATCTTGTCATCCACGAGGTGACCCAGCTTCAGCATGTACGCAATACCCACCGTAACCGGTTGGTCAAATATCTGACCGGTAAGACCATCATAGAGATAGGTTCTGCCAAATTCAGGTAAACCAGCTTCCTTCAATTCTGCAGATACATCGTCGAGGCTCGCACCGTCAAAAATCGGAGTAGCGTATTTGCGTCCGAGTTTTTTACCAGCCCATGCCAATACGGTTTCATATATCTGACCCAGGTTCATACGTGAAGGCACACCGAGCGGATTCAGACAGATGTCTACCGGCGTTCCGTCCTGGAGGAATGGCATGTCCTCATCGCGTACGATTTTGGCAACCACACCTTTATTACCGTGACGTCCGGCCATCTTATCTCCCACTTTCAGTTTGCGCTTCTTCGCTACATACACTTTCGCCAACTGCACAATTCCTGCTGGAAGCTCATCACCCACTTCGAGTGTGAAACGCTCACGTTTAAACTCACCGGCAATCACATTGCGCTTGTTGAGATAGTTTTTCACTATTTCAGAAACCAGCTCATTGCTATGATCATCTGTAGTCCATGACTCGAGGCTGATGTCGGCAATCAGGTTCACTTCTTCAGGAACATTGTAATTGCTTTCATCGCGGTAGATATTCTTATCCGGGAAAAGATTGCTTTCAATCACCTTACCGGAGAATTTCACGCCCTTGCTGATCAGTTCGTCACCGAATTTGTGCTTCACACCCTGGCTGGTTTTGCCAGTCAGGATAGTGGTCAGCTTCTTGATCATCTCATTGCGAAGTTCCGCCAATGACTTGCTGTAGCGGCTCTTCAGTGAATCCAGTTCCTTCTTCGTCTTGGAGCGGATATCCTTATCGCGCTTCGGACGGGAGAACAGTTTGGTTTCAATTACGACACCTTTCAATGAAGGGGGTGCCTTCATGGAAGCATCCTTCACATCACCGGCTTTGTCACCGAAAATGGCCCGGAGCAGTTTTTCTTCAGGTGTAGGATCTGTTTCCCCTTTCGGCGTGATCTTTCCGATCAGGATATCTCCTTCACGTACTTCTGCGCCGATACGGATGATTCCATTCTCATC
>DAOMZK010000035.1:0-11384 GCA_035438035.1 Cyclobacteriaceae bacterium
GTCGTATTTTGACGGGACAAGAATACAGCCGTCACCCCAGCTTGCCATCATGCGCTTTCTATACGATTATAAATTAACCGATCGATTGTACATCACACTGCGCTACGAGCCATACTATGACCTTGCGTTTAACTCGTTCCAGTATTCGTATGGACTCTATATCAATTACCGTGATCGTTATTTTTTACTGAAGCGCAATAAATAAGTATGCGGAAGAAGATTCTGTTGGGAATTGTATTGGTGTTGTTGGGTCTCACAATTTATTACTGGTCGCTGATTTCCTACGGTGTGGCGCAGGGTCTGGGACAATTGAAGATCATCCGTGAAGCGAGGCCGGTGGAGGAATTTATCAATGATCCGGCTTTCCCCGATTCTCTGAAAGCGAAATTGAAACTGGTGATGCTGGCGCGTCGTTATGCCATTGATTCTCTTGGATTAAATGACACGGACAATTATAAAACCATGTATGATCAAAAAGGAAAGGAGTTGATGTGGGTGATCATTGCCTGTGAGCCTTTCCGGCTGAAAGAAAAGAGATGGGATTTTCCCGTTGTAGGGTCCGTGCCATACAAGGGATTTTTTGATGAAGAAAAAGCGAAGAAAGAGCGGGCAGCACTGGAACGCGGCGGTTGGGATGTAAGTACGCGCAACCCGGAAGGGTGGAGTACGCTGGGTTGGTTTACGGATCCGATTCTGAGCGGCATGTTGCGAAGGAGCGATGGCGACCTGGCCAGCCTCATCATCCATGAGATGGTGCACGCCACTTTGTATGTGAAAGACAGTTCAGACTTTAATGAGAACCTCGCTTCCTTCATTGGTGACAGGGGGGCTGAGGAGTTTCTTGCGAAAACTTATGGTGATACCGCCAGGCAACTGCGGGAATACCTGTATGAAGATACGGACCACAGGAAGGTAGCAGAACATATGCTTCGGGCAACGCGCAAGCTGGACAGTTTGTATGGAACATTCAGCGAAGGTGAATCCATTGAAAGCAAAAAAGAGAAGAAGGAAAAGTTCATCCGTAAAATCACCGAAAAACTGGATACCATAGTCTGGAGCGATGGAAGGAAAAGGGTAAACCGGTTTGCGAGGAGACTTCCCAACAATACTTATTTCATGTCTTTCAAAACGTATGAATCCAAACACGATATGATGAATGATGAATGGGTCAGCACGTTCAATAAAGACCTCCATGCCATGATCCGTCACTACAAAAAGCAGTACCCGTTTTTGTAGATGAAGAACAGGTTAAGTATTTGTTAAGAACGTAACACTGATTTTTTATTGGATTGAATTGCTCTACTTTTGGACATCATTTTAACAATCATCCATGGGTAAGAAACCCAATTTTAAAGTTTTAGTCGTTGATGATGAGGAACCCATCCTCGAATTGCTGAGATACAATCTTGAAAAAGAGGGCTACGACGTAAAAATCGCCGAGAACGGGCAGGTCGGTGTGGAAATTGCAAAGAAATTCAAACCCGATCTTGTCTTATTGGATATCATGATGCCAGTGATGGACGGGGTGGAAGCCTGCCGGCAGATCCGTGCCAACGCGGAGTTGGTGAACACGCATGTGGTATTTCTTACTGCGCGCTCTGAAGAATATTCTGAGGTGGCGGCATTTGATGTAGGCGCCGATGATTATATCACCAAGCCGATCAAGCCGCGGGCACTGATGAGCCGGATCAACGCACTCTTCCGTCGCGATACAAAAGGCAAATCAACGGCTGCGCAAATTGTAATAGAAGATCTCGTGATTGACCGCTCCAGTTATACGGTCCGGCTGAAAGGAAAAGAAATTAATCTGCCGAAAAAAGAATTTGAACTGTTGTATTTCCTGGCCCTGAACCCCAATAAAGTCTTCAGCCGTGATGACCTATTGCAAAATATCTGGGGTTCGGATGTGTATGTACTCGCCCGCACTGTGGATGTTCACATCCGGAAAGTGAGAGAAAAGATAGGAGATGACTACATTACAACTGTAAAAGGAGTCGGATACAAATTCAATCTCGGTTAAAGCATGGTCTATAGCGCCCGGACGATGGCCCTGCTCCTGGCGGTGTGCATCGCCCTGGTGACAGTGCTTTTTTTATCTCTGGTACAGAGTGTGGAACGCAATGGTCTGCTCGTAGCAGGCATAATCAGTTTTTCCGGTTCTTACCTGCTGATTTATGTGGTGCTGGAATTCCTCGTTTTCCGTGAGATCAACAGGATATACAAGATGCTGGAGAAGCTACGCAAAAAGGAGTTGAGTGGCATCCAGACCCAAAAATCCGGTGCACTGAATCCCCTGAAAAATATCAATGACGAGATTTATTCTTTTGCACTGCTGAAACAAAAAGAAATTGACGAGCTGCGAAAGCTGGAAGCCTTCCGGCGGGAATTCATTGCCGATGTATCGCATGAATTGAAAACACCCATCTTCGCTGCGCAGGGATTCGTTCATACCCTCCTCGATGGCGCAGTCAATGACAAAAATGTGCGCCACCGTTTTTTGAAGAAAGCGGCCAAAAGCCTTGACGGACTGGATGTGCTGGTACAGGACTTATTGACGTTGTCCCAGATAGAATCGGGCGATATCAAAATGAAATTTGAGACTTTCGACCTCTTTAGGCTTTGCCATGAGGTGGCGGATCAACTGGAGGAAAAGGCGCAGAAAAAAAACATCAAACTAAAACTTTCAGATCCACACCATAAAATTTTCGTACATGCGGACTATCAACGCATATACCAGGTCATTACAAACCTCGTCTCAAACGCCATCAACTATACCCAGGAAGGCGGTAATGTGACCGTCAGTTTCGATGTGAGCAAGAAGAACATCACCACGATTGTGGAAGACAACGGTGAGGGCATTCCTTCAGAACATCTCGCCAGGATTTTTGAACGCTTCTACCGTGTTGACAAAAGCAGGAGTCGGGAGAAAGGCGGCACTGGTCTGGGCCTTGCCATTGTCAAACATATCCTTGAAGGACATGGTACCCGCACGGAGGTTGAAAGTTCACCGGGCAAAGGTTCACGCTTCAGTTTCAAACTGAGTCGGGTAAAAGGAGACGACGACCGGGATTAAGCGGAATTCAGAAATTGTTACTTTTGCCATCCGGCAGAAAAATTCAGGCTTAGCTTTCCGGGTATCTCAGTACATGTCAAAAGGCAATCTGAACTTTAAGGATTTGATTCTTCACGAGGACAATGATTATGTTGTCATCAGCAAGCCTGCTTTTATATCGACCTTGAACGACCGGGTGGAGAAACAACACATTCTGGAAATGGCAAAAGGCTATACTGCAGATGCACAGGTATGTCACCGGTTGGATAAAGAAACATCCGGTGCGCTGGCCATTGCCAAAAATCCTGAGGCGTACCGTCACCTCTCCATGCAGTTTGAACACAGGGAGGTGAACAAAGTGTATCATGCAGTGGTGGATGGCCGACCTGCATTCAACGATGAAGAAGTGGATGCGCCGATTCTCAAGCAAAATGATGGTACAGCAAAAATTTCTTCCCGTGGCAAAGAGGCACAAACCCGGTTTACCACCCTACAGACTTTTTCAAAGCATGCCCTGATCGACTGTCGGCCGCTGACTGGCAGGATGCACCAGATACGGGTACATCTGGCTTCCCTGGGTACTCCGATTACCGGTGATGAAATGTATGGGGGCAAGCCCTTCCTTGTATCCTCGGTCAAGCGGGGCTTCCGGGTGAAAAAGGATACAGAAGAACAACCCGTGATGAAAAGGATGGCTTTGCACGCTTTTTCACTTGATTTTAAGGGTGTGGATGGGATAGGAATTCACGTGCAAGCACCTTATCCTAAGGACTTTACGGCTCTGGTAAGGCAACTTTCAGCAAACACCCGGTAAAATCAGATCCATTCTTGCATAATCTATTTATTGGGCCTACTTTTGTGTCCCTTTTTGAAGAGGGATGAGGTTATTCAAGTAGTTAAACCGTTAATTCAAGTGGATTCAATCAGTTTTAAGACAAAGAATGCTAACAAGGCTACCGCAGAGAAAAACTGGGTTTTGGTTGACGCCGAAGGCCAGGTTTTAGGTCGTGTGGCCAGCCAGATAGCTAAAATTATTCGCGGAAAGCATAAACCAAGTTACACCCCCCATGTGGACTGTGGAGATCATGTAGTGGTGATCAATGCTGAGAAAGTCAAAATGACCGGCAAAAAATTCAGCGACCGCGTAATTTTTACGCACTCCGGATATAACGGTGGTCAGCGTGAAACAACGCCTAATATGATGCTGAGGAAACACCCTGAACGCCTGATTGAATTTGCCGTGCGCGGCATGCTGCCTAAAAACAGAATCGGCAGTGAGCTATTCAGAAGCCTGCACGTATATGTAGGAGCTAAGCACGATCACGAAGCACAGAAACCACAACCTATTAAATTCTAATTCCATACATGGAGATTATCAATACCATTGGTCGCAGAAAAACATCCATCGCACGGGTGTATGTAAAACCCGGAAAAGGTGTCATCACAGTAAATGACCGCGATCTTGCCACTTATTTTGTTTCAGAGATTCACCAGACTTGTGTAAAGCAAGCGCTTACCATCACCAAGACAGACGGCAATTACGATGTCACTGTAACTGTAGAAGGCGGTGGCAGCAAAGGACAGGCAGAAGCTATCCGCCTTGGAATTGCCCGTGCACTGGTTACAATAAATACTGAAAACCGTCCTCCATTAAAGAAGGAAGGTCTGCTTACCCGTGACTCTCGTATGGTGGAGCGTAAGAAGCCGGGCCGCAGAAAAGCAAGAAGAAGATTCCAATTCAGCAAACGTTAATCGATACGATCAAGACAGCATGGCAGATAAAATGACAACCCAGGAATTGATGGAAGCCGGTGTTCACTTCGGACACCTTACCCGTAAATGGAATCCAAGAATGTCGGAGTACATTTTCATGGAAAATAATGGCATCCATATTATTGATCTTAACAAGACCCTGAAATGCCTGGAGGATGCAACCTTTGCAATCCGTAACATCGTACGTTCCGGCCGCAAAATTATGCTCGTGGCTACCAAGAAGCAGGCGAAAGATATCATCGTGGAAGAAGCTACTCGTCTCAATATGCCTTTCGTAACTGAACGTTGGCTGGGTGGTATGTTGACTAACTTTGCCACAATACGCAAGTCGCTGAAGAAACTGGCGCAAATCGACAAGTTGATGAAGGATGAAGCCTTTAACAACCTGGCGAAACGCGAGCGTCTCATGATCTCACGTGAGAAGGCAAAGCTGGAGAAACTGTTGGGCGGTATTGCCGACCTTAACCGTCTTCCTGCTGCACTTTTTGTAATCGATGTGAAACGCGAGCACATCGCGGTAGCGGAAGCACAAAAGCTGAACATCCCCGTGTTCGCTATGGTGGATACCAACTCAGATCCGTCAGACATTGATTTCCCGATTCCAGCCAATGATGATGCATTCAAGTCCATTTCCATTGTGACCAAATACATCGGCAAGGCCATTGAAGAAGCATTGATGGAGCGCAAGAAAGACAAGGAAGAGTCGGGCGTAAAGAAGGAAGAAGAAGAGAAACGCAAAGTGG
The DNA here is from genome assembly GCA_035438035.1 of Cyclobacteriaceae bacterium. Lineage (GTDB taxonomy): Bacteria > Bacteroidota > Bacteroidia > Cytophagales > Cyclobacteriaceae > ELB16-189. Next base: position 5,569 of record DAOMZK010000035.1, read on the forward strand.
ACGAAGCCGTTCAGGAAGCGTAAACAATAAAAATAGAAAACGTTCAGATCGTCCTGCTTACCTGATCGTTAGCAGGACGATTTTTTTAATCGAACAACCAACAACGAATTAACATAATAACCATGTCAGCAATAACCGCACAAGATGTAAACAAGCTCCGCACCATGACCGGTGCTGGAATGATGGATTGTAAAAAAGCCCTCACCGAAGCTGATGGCGATTTTGAAAAGGCAATTGAGATATTGAGAAAAAAAGGTCAAAAGGTATCAGCCTCCCGTTCGGATAAGGAAGCCAAAGAAGGCGCTGTGTTTATCAAAGTTTCGGATGACAAGAGCGAAGCCATTTTGATTGCCCTGAATTGTGAGACGGACTTCGTGGCCAATACAGAGGATTTTAAGAACCTGGGCAACCTGATTTTGAAGACCGCTTTTGATAAAAAGCCGGCCAATAAGGAAGCGTTGCTTGCCGAGCAGGCAGGTGGTTTATCGATAGCAGAAAAAATCACAGAACTGGTAGGTAAGATCGGCGAGAAGCTGGATGTGAGTACGTATGTTCACATGAAAGGTGAGGCGATTGTGCCATACATACATGCCGGCAGCAAACTCGGCGTGCTGGTTTCATTGAAAGGTGTGAACGGAAAAGATATAACCGAAGCCGGTAAAGATGTGGGTATGCAAATCGCTGCAATGAATCCTGTTTCCGTGGATGAGAAATCCGTGGACAAAACCATCATTGAAAAAGAACTGGAGATCGCCAAAGCGCAGATTCTTGCGGAAGGCAAGCCTGAAAATATGGTGGAAAAAATCGCCGCAGGAAAACTGAACAAGTTCTTTAAGGACAATACCTTGCTTCCTCAGGTTTTTGTAAAAGACAATTCCAAAACCATCGCACAATACCTTGACAGTGTATCCAAAGGATTGACTGTAGCGGAATTCAAGCGTGTGGCTATCGGGTAACCAGTTCGTATTCATAAAAAGAAGGGCCCTGCAGCACGTGCTGTAGGGCCCTTCTTTTTATGCTGCTCATTTTCTGAGCCCGCCTTTATTTAAAGGTAAGACCTCAATAAATAGGTTGTAAATTAGGCTTACCAAATGCGCCCTTGTGAAATATATGGCCTTATGACACCCTATCGAGCGATTTTATCAAAGAATCTATTTATTGTTATTGCCTTCTTCCTGTTTGGAACGGGATACAGCCAAACCCAACCCCGGCTTATCGGCACTTCAACATTTGGAGGAGGGTCCATTTTCAGCAATAATCTCGATGGTTCGGGTTTTGCCACGCATAAGACGTTCTACCCGGAGGGGGATGTGCCCACGGGATTGATAGACGGTCATGATGGGTTCTTTTATGGCATGACTTCACAGGGCGGAAGCGGAGCGGTAGGGGTGATTTACAAGATTAAACCGGACGGCTCGCAGTTTTCAATCATCCACGATTTCCAGGGTTCGGATGGCAGTCAGCCTGCAGGAAAGCTGATGATGGCAAGCAATGGATTTCTATATGGGATGACCCAATATGGCGGAATCTCAGATAAGGGAGTGATCTTCAGGGTAAGTCCGGATGGAAGCGGATTCCAGATCCTAAAACATCTCAGTGATCCTACCGGGATGTATCCGGAAGGAACTTTGGTTGAACCTACACCTGGGACTTTAATAGGCGCGATTCAAAAAGGTGGTTATGCAACCGGCGGATTTGGCGTAATATTTTCTATAAAATTGGATGGAAGCAACTATACTCTCCTTCATGTGTTTAATGAATCGGATGGGGGAGGACCTGTTGGTAAGCTTCTCCAACTCAGTGATGGCTTATATGGTATGACCCGATTTGGTGGTGCCAATCATGTTGGAACGATTTTTAAAGTTCAGTCTGACGGCTCTGGCTTTGCTACACTCTTTTCATTTGACCTGACCACCACAGGATTCATGCCTTTTGGTGATTTGATTCTTGGTCTCGATAACCAGTTGTATGGCATGACCCAGAACAGTTCAATATCGAAGGTCGGTACCATTTTCAAAATTGGCAGAGATGGGGGCGGGTTTAATAAACTCAGGGATTACAATTCACCGATTGTGGCATGGGATTTTCAACATACTTCTCTTGTTCAGGATGCCAATGGGATTTTATATGGTACGGCTTTAAGTTCTTTGTCAGATCCTCTTTTCAACAATGGTGTATTGTTTAAAATGAATTCGGATGGATCCGGATACCTCGAACTCATTACTGCTTCCACACCCGCCAACACCGACTTCCCCACCGGCGAATTAATGATTGATGCAAACGGCATATTGTATGGCGTAAAGAAGGGTAAAGCAGTGTACGCAGACAAAAGTGATGGAAGCCGGGTTGTTCATCCGGCTTACATTAACCCTTCAAAGATATTCAGTTTTAATCCATCCAATCTGGTCAACGTGGACTTGAAATCATTTGTATCTCCAGACGGTGGTACACCACGGGGAGATTTAGTTTCCGGAAATTCAGATGTACTCTTCGGCACAACATTCAGTGGAGGTCTCAGTGACAGGGGTGTTTTATATTCCATTAATTCTTCTGGTTCCAATTACCAACCTCTTTACCATTTCAGTGAGAGCACAGGTGGTGGGCCTCTAGGTCCGATGTACAGAAGTCCTTCAGGAGACATTTACGGAACAACTTCCCTTGGCGGATCTTTTGGTCAGGGTGTATTATATAGAGTCCATGAAGATGGAAGTTCTTACACGGTCTTATATAATTTTTCTGACCAACCTACAGGTCTTACGTATTACAATGGAGACTTTTTTGGCACAACTGCGGGTTCCCTTGGATTGGGTCACATATTCAAGGTACATACTGATGGCTCCGCTTACACCTCGCTTCATACTTTCAGTATTGCAACGGGACTACTTGCCTCCGGACCGGTGACCATCGGTCCCGATGGGACGTTGTATGGAATGACATCTGCCGGTGGCAGCAATGACTACGGTGTAATTTATAGTATAGCATCGGATGGCAGCAACTACACCGTGCTTTTTGAATTTGATGGAAACAATGGAAGGGGGCCGCTGACCAGCCTGCTATATGGCGCAGATGGAACACTTTTCGGAATGTCTTATGGTGATCTTGCCAATACTTTCCATTCGCAGATATTCAATATCTATACTGATGGAACTAACTTTAGACAGATGGCAGGCGCTACCGGAAATGCCGGCGTTGGAAATTTGATACAGGCACCTTCCGGGGAATTGTACGGCACAATGCATTCCGGCATGAATGCGGCAACGGGCGGAACCGGAAATATTTTTCAAATTAATATTGAAGGCATTGACTTTCAATCTATTCACGATTTGAGTTGGTCTAACGGCATCCCGCTTACTACATTAAAGTATGCGGATGTTCCCATAGAAGATCAGACGATCTCGTTCAATCCCCTTCCTGCTAAAAATTACGGCGACCTTCCATTTCAATTGACGGGTACTTCCACTTCAGGGTTGCAATTGAGTTATACAAGTTCAGACCCCTCGGTGGCCACGATTGTCGGAAACATTGTAACGATTGTCGGCGTTGGTTCAACCGCGATCACCGCTTCACAAGCCGGCAATGGTATTTTCAATCCTGCTGTTGATGTCCCCCAAACTTTGCTGGTGAGCAAAGGCAACCAGTTGATTACTTTCAATCCTTTCCCGATCAAGGCAGTCAATGATCCGCCGATTGTTGCACCAGCAACAGTCAATTCAGGACTTGCTATTACCTATGTAAGTTCAAATCCAGCGGTAGCCACTGTATCCGGGCAAACCATCACCATTACCGGCATCGGCACCACTGATATCACCGCCTCACAACCCGGCAACAGTAATTACAATGCCGCGGTTGATGTTACGCAGACACTGCAAGTAGACAAAGCCAACCAGGTAATTACTTTCAATCCTTTGGCATCAAAAGCATTTGGCGATCCGCCATTCAATCTTACTGCTACATCCAGTTCCGGACTGCCGGTGTCCTACATTAGCACGGACCTGACTGTGGCCACGGTTTCCGGGAGTACGGTAACAATTGTTGGTGGTGGCGTCACCACATTTATAGCTTCACAAGCGGGCAATGCTATTTTCAATCCTGCTTCTACGGTAACGCAAACCATGACGGTCACTAAAGTCAATCAGACCATTACTTTCAATCCTCTTGCGACAAAAACGGTGGCGGATGTGCCTTTCGACCTGACCGCCACCGCCAGCTCAGGACTCGTTGTTTCTTATGCAAGTTCCAATCCGGCCGTTGCCACAGTTTCCGGAAAGACTGTGACCATCACCGGAAGTGGAGTCACGACGATAACCGCTTCTCAATCCGGCAGCACCATTTATAATCCAGCATCGGATGTCACCCAGAATCTGACCGTGACGAAGGCGAATCAAACTATTAATTTTCCTGCAGTGGCTGCCCGGACCTTGGGAGATGCTCCGTTTACATTGACGGCAACAGCCAGTTCAAATCTTACCGTAGTATTTTCGACGGCATCGGATAAAATTTCAATTGCCGGTAACCAGGCTACCATTCTGAAATCTGGCAGCCTTACCGTAAAAGCCGATCAATCCGGAAACGCCAACTATAATGCCGCGCCTCAGCAATCACAGACCTTTTGTATCAATCCTCCCAAACCGGTCGTCACTACCAGCGGCAGCGCACCGAATTTCACACTGACTTCGAATGCTGACACAGGCAACCAATGGTATTTGGGAGGGATTCCTGTCACATCAGGAACCGGCAAAACGCTCGTGCCCATTATCAATGGAAGCTACTCGGTAACGGTGACAGTAGAAGGTTGTGCCAGTCTGTTCTCAGATGCTGTAGCCATCATTGTGACAGGCGACCTGAATTTCCAAAAGCATAATGCCGTGCAGGTATATCCAAATCCGGCGAAGGAAGAAGTCATTGTCTCATTGGAAGAATTTGATCAGTCCACACCGGTACATGTTATCCTGTATGATTTTCAGGGCAGGCGTCTTGAACAAAAACAAAGCCAGGGGCAGCAAGTGAATCTTGATGTCCGGGCGTATCCCGCAGGCACTTACGTGATAAGAGCTTCCCAGCAGTCAATATCGCGTACGGCCAAGTTTGTGAAAGAATAGATTCCTGATGTACTAAAAGGTTCCGGCAACCTTTTTCATTTATTGTCGTATTTTTAGCCATTATATTCAGCCTATGAATCAGTTCATTTGATTCAATATAGCGAAGCGCGAAATTGAATCACAGGTCCACCGACCTTCTCGCCCCAACTTGCTGGGGCCACTGTATTTCTATTTATTACATTTAATGTTTACCAATGAACGCTTCTACAAAAAAGGCTTCTCTATTTTCTTTATTTAAACAGGCTATTCTCGGTACTGAACAAAATTTTACCGAGGGCAGTATCAACCGCGCTATTTTTCTCCTGTCCATTCCTATGATCCTGGAGATGGCAATGGAGTCGCTGCTTGCGGTTGTGGATATTTTCTTCATCAGCAGACTCAATGACAATGACGCCGTCACCGCTGTAGGCCTGACAGAATCGGTGATTGCCATTGTTTATTCCTTGGCCATGGGTATTGGCATGGCGGCCACTGCCATGGTTGCCCGCCGTATTGGCGAAAAAGACAATCCGGGCGCTGCACTGGCTGCTGTGAATGCGCTCTACATCGGCCTTACCATTTCCATTGTCATCAGTGTGATAGGAATATTTTTTTACAAAGATATTCTCATGCTGATGGGGGCGTCAGAGAATATAATCGCGGTAGGTTCCGGTTACACGAAATGGATGCTGATGGGTAATTTTTCCATCGTAGCCCTCTTCCTGATCAACGCCATAT
>DAOMZK010000036.1:0-11354 GCA_035438035.1 Cyclobacteriaceae bacterium
TGAAGATCGCTTCACGGCCATTGATATCTGGTTTGTCAATGCTGATCTGACGGTCAAAGCGACCGGGACGCAGCAGTGCGGAATCCAAAACATCAGGACGGCTGGTGGCGGCGAGAATGATCACACCACTGTCTGTAGCGAAGCCATCCATTTCAACCAGCAACGAGTTCAGCGTATTTTCTCTTTCGTCATTGGCGCCGGGCACTTGTCCTCTTCCGCGCGTGCGACCGATCGCGTCAATCTCATCAATGAAGATGATACAAGGCGCTTTTTCTTTAGCCTGTTTGAATAAGTCCCGCACACGGGCCGCACCCACGCCGACAAACATCTCAACGAAGTCGGAACCTGACAATGAAAAGAAAGGAACACCAGCTTCCCCCGCCACCGCTTTTGCCAGCAAGGTTTTCCCCGTTCCGGGAGGTCCCACCAACAATGCGCCTTTGGGGATCTTTCCACCCAGTTTGGTGAATTTCGCAGGGTTCTTCAGGAACTCTACGATCTCCATAATTTCTTCTTTGGCTTCGTCGAGTCCGGCGGCATCTTCAAACGTTATTTTGACTTTGCTCTCGGCATCAAACAATGCGGCCTTTGATTTTCCGATGTTAAATATTTGTCCTCCGGGACCACCACCGCCGGTCATGCGGCGCATGAGCATCCAGAATCCAAAAAGAAGAAGGAACAGGAATCCCCAGTTAATCAGTACTCCGGTTAAATCATTTCTTTCCTCTACACGCAGATCGACCTGCTGTTCGCGTGGGATATTTTTTGTGAGCTGTTCGTATTTGTCAAGGAACTTGTCGATGGATCCAATTTTCAGCTTGTAGTGAGGGCCGTTGGCATTCACGCCAAATGGACTGTTCTTTTCCAGTTCCTGTTTGTATTTGGCATTCTGTAATGCCTCGGGCTTGAGCGTGATTTCGATCTGCTCTTCATTTTTTACCAGCACCAGTTTTTTGATATCCCGGCTTTGCACCATGTCCTCAAACCGGTTGGATTGTATCTCGGTCAGTTCGCCACCTTTGTTAAAGTAGCTTACGCCGATAACCACGGCAACCAACGCCAGGATAATCCAGATCTGATAATTGGGGCGCGGTCCGCGAGGCGGTAAAATATTCTTTTCTTTTCTTTCTTTGTCAGCCATTCTGATTGTAGTACTTAAATAATCACTGTTGTATTAATCAATTTCGGTAATCTCAGCATCTCCCCACAGTTTCTCGAGGGAGTAGAAGCCTCGGCGGTCTTTCCTGAAAATATGGGCAACCACATTGCTATAGTCGAGCAACATCCATTCTTTATTGTTCTTTCCTTCCGTATGCCAGGGATTTTCTTTCATTCCTTTATATACCTCATCGTCAATGGAATCCGCTATAGCATCGAGTTGTTTGTCCGAATTGCCAGAGCATATAACGAAGAATTCAGCTACAGCGTTCCTGACTTTCCGAAGGTCCATCACCACAATGTCAGCGGCCTTTTTCTCCTGCATCCCCTTTACAATATACTGGCTTAATTTTTCGGAGTGGTCAGCCTTCCTTCTCTTGGCCATTCACTATCTTCGGTTGGTCATAAAACAAAGCGTAAAACTAACTAAATACCTTGTATAAAATCCCTGCCAAAACCCATTTCGTGGGTCAAAGACTGATTTACGTGCCAGAATGTCACTCGACCAATTCCCTTCTGAATGAATTAAATGACCAATCCCCATTGCCTGAAGGAGCCGTAGTGGTTACCAGCAACCAGACTGCCGGGCGGGGCCAACGCGGAAATTCATGGATTACAGAGCCAGGAAGGAATCTAACCTGTTCAATTTTACTTAATCCGCGGTTTCTCCCGGCCAAAGATCAGTTTCAGCTCAATATGATGGTATCACTTTCCATACTGAGTGCATTAAAAGGTCTTGTTGCCCAGATTATCAAACTCAAATGGCCCAATGACCTGTATATAGAAGGCAGAAAAGTAGGGGGAATTCTTATTGAGAGTCAGTTGCAGGGGGATTCTCTTTCCACATCTATTGTGGGAATCGGTATCAATATTAACCAGGAAAGCTTTGATCAGCCACTCGCCGCATCGCTGTATAATTTTGCTCATTCTGAATTCGATCTGAATGAGATTTTTGAACTAACGATGGAATCCCTGGAGTATGAGTATGAAGAATTAAGGTCGGGGAGAACGGCGCTCCTGAAACAACGGTATTTGAACGCCTTGTACAAATACGAAGAAGAACATCAGTTTGAGACGGACAGCTTGACTTTCTCCGGGTTCATTCAAGATGTCGATGAGCAGGGTAAACTGATGATCAATTCCCAGGGTCTGATCCGTCGGTTTGCATTTAAGGAAGTAAGATTTTTAAACTGAGAAGCATAAATGCAATCCTGCAGATAGGTACTTATCCGCGAGTCTGCGTTCCTGAACTGCGGGGGATTTTTTTGATCCCATGTAAAGACCACTCGGCGGATCAGTACAAACAATCTGTGGAAATCTGGGTGATCTGCGGGAAATATCTCATTATATTCAAGCCTTCAAAACCAATCTTCATGAATTTAAATACGGAATTGCAAAAGAATAACTCGTATGACGCGATTGTGGTGGGAACCGGCATCAGTGGAGGATGGGCAGTCAAAGAATTGACTGAAAAGGGACTCAAGACTATCGTACTGGAACGCGGCCCAATGGTCAAGCACCCTGACTATCCTACTGCTACCAAGGACCCGTGGGAATTTCCCAATAACGACAGGCCTACTCAGGAAGATCTGCAAAAACAAGGTGTGCAGGCGCGCACAGGTTATACCATCAAGCAATCCACCAAGCACTGGTTTGTGAACGATCTGGAAAATCCCTACTCCGAAACACGACGTTTCGATTGGATGAGAGGATATCATGTCGGAGGAAGATCCATAACCTGGGGACGTCAGAGTTACCGGCTGGGTGACATGGATTTTGAAGCCAACCTGAAAGAAGGAATTGCCATCGACTGGCCTTTGCGGTATAAAGAAATTGCGCCGTGGTATGACTATGTAGAACAATATATTGGGGTAAGCGGACAAAATGAAGGGCTCTATCAGTTACCTGACGGAAAGTTTCTTCCGGCAATGGAAATGAATTGCGTGGAAAAAGAATTGAAGAAGTCCATGATGGATAAGTTTGGCCGCATGCTGACGATGGGCCGGGCTGCTCACCTCACCGCACCCCTGGCACATAGTCCGCAACGCGGAACGTGTCAGTATAGAAACCTCTGCAGCAGAGGCTGTCCTTACGGCGCCTATTTCAGCAGCAATTCTTCCACACTCGTTGCGGCAGAAAAAACCGGCAACATGACACTGCGTCCCAACTCCATTGTTACAGAGTTGATCTACGATGAACAAAAAGGAAAGGCGACCGGAGTGAGAATACAGGATGCGGAGACCGGTGAGCAAACGGAGTTTTATGCCAACATCATTTTTCTTTGTGCATCCACATTTGGTTCCACATCTATCCTGATGAATTCAGTTTCCAATCGTTTTCCGAATGGCTTTGGGAACGACAGCGGAGAGCTCGGTCACAACATTATGGACCACCACCTGAGTGTAGGTGCTTCCGGTGAGGTCATCGGGTTTGACGATAAATATTATTCAGGCCGTAGGGCCAATGGAATTTATATTCCCCGTTACCGGAATGTAGGCAAGGACAAGCGGGAATACCTCCGGGGTTTTGGATACCAGGGTGGAGCCAGCCGCCAGGGATGGTCAAGATTGGTGGCGGAATACAATTTGGGTAAAGATTTGAAAGAGGCAGCGCAGACTCCGGGAATTTGGAGTGTGGGTATAGGTGGATTCGGTGAGACACTTCCTTACCATGACAACAAAGTCACGCTCAACAAGGAAAAGAAAGACAAGTATGGTTTGCCAACGCTCACCTTCGATGCCGATCTGCAGGAGAATGAATTCAAAATGCGCAAGGACATGATGAACGATGCCGCTGAGATGCTGGATGCAGCAGGCGTGAAGAATATCAAAACCAATGACAGCAAGATAGGTTTGGGATTGGGTATTCACGAGATGGGAACTGCCCGTATGGGTAAGGACCCCAAGACTTCCGTGTTGAATAAATTCAACCAGGTGCATGCCTGTAAGAATGTGTTTGTCACAGACGGATCATTTATGACCTCTGCGGCATGTGTGAATCCGTCCCTGACTTATATGGCATTCACTGCCCGTGCAGTTGATTACGCAGTTTCTGAATCGAAAAAAGGCAACATTTAATATTGACACTATGAACAGAAGAGAAGCATTACAACGCGCCAGCCTCGTTCTCGGATATGCGATTTCAGCACCGGTAATGTCTGGCATTCTCAATGGATGCAAAGCCGCGCCTGAGCTTAACTACAAGCCTGTATTCTTTACTGAAGATCAGGCTGGCATTATGGCTGAAATAGCCGAAATCATAATTCCTAAAACTGATACACCCGGCGCCAAGGATGTGGGTGTGCCGGCCTTCATGGATAAGCTGATCAAAGAATGTTTTAAGAAAGAAGATCAGGACTCTTTCCTTGCGGGATTAGCGAAGTTTGATGGGGATGCCAAGGCAGCCTATGGCAGTAACTTTTTGGACCTTGATACAGGTCAGCAGCAGGATCACGTGAAGAAAGTTCACGATGCTGCCATTGATGCAGCAAAAAAAGGAGAGAAAGAGCGGCCCTTTATTTTGAAAACCAAAGAACTGGTAATGGCGGGATTTTTTACTTCCGAACCCGGTGCAACGCAAGTGTTACAATATGAGGCTGTGCCCGGCGCTTATCATGGATGTGTGCCGCTGGCCGAGATTGGAAAGAACTGGGCGACTTAGATTTGGTTGGTGTGTAGGTCGGTGAATCAGTGAACCAGTCAGTCAGTAGGTCTTAGCTCAGAATGTTATTGTGAGTAAAATGATTTGACTTTGCTAATCATTGAGTTTAGCATTTTTCCTATTCCAATACATTTTTCAAGAAGTAGCGCTTTTTCAGTATCGCTAAAGTATTGACAATCATAAGCTATTTCGATCCAGTGTTGTGTTTCAGCGGTTTCGCCATCAGCGTCAGTGAGTTTACTCATAAAATGCCTGGGATATTTCCTTTTGGCCCATGCTTCTGCAATTTGAGCTCCTACGGAACGTGACGATCTCCTGATCTGATCGGTGAGCGAATAATCTTCAACCTTTGGGAAATTTTTGGACAGGGCAAATATTGCTTTAGCCAATGCCCTTGATGATTGATATACCGTTAATTCCTTAAAACTGTTTACATAGCTCATGGAGCAAATCTACTCTATCCAGAAACCCTGTAAATTTTTACACTGAATGTTTTCCGGATGAAATTCCCACTGACCTGCAGACCCACTGATTCACTGATTCACTGATTCACTGACTTACTGACTCACTAACCTACTAACTCCCTTATCTCCACACCTTTAAAACTGCATCCCCGCCCTCCGCTGAAACAGCGGTCTGAGTATCGTCCTGTCCAGAATGAAAAATGCCACGATGAGATTGACGCCAACCAGAATCTTAATCACCAATTTGCCATTGATTGAGATGGTTGGAACGGATTGATGGAAATAATTTTCAACCGGTTTCAGTTGCTCCAGAGAAACCAGGCCGGAAACATTGTCAAAAGATCCGGCGCTCATCATGACCATCAATATGCCGGCGGTTACTAACATACCCGCAAGCAACAACATTCCATTTTTCGGAGACAGTGTAGGGCCTGCCGGAATGCGATGCAGATTTTGAATGACCTTATTGGTTAAGGCAAGCGACGGCGATTCCAATTTTGATTGGGAAAGCACATCCTGAACCTGTCGCAGTTCTTCCAGACGCTGCCTGAGTGCCGGTGTCTGTACCAGTTGCTCTTTCAACTGCTGTAATTCATCGTGCGATAAGGTTCCGTCCAGGTAGTCGAGGAGGCGGTCATCCGGGGATTCAGGAAACTTTTCCATACTTATAAAGTTAATGCTTCTTCTTTTAATATTTTTTTCAGTTCATCAGCCAATCGTTGCCTCGCCCGGTGAATACGGACTTTCAGCGTATTCATATTCTGCCCCATCAAATCAGCCACTTCATCCAGTGAGAATTCTTTGATATAAAACAGCTGAATGGCCAGTCGATCAGCTTCATTTAATTTATCCATGGCAGCGAGTACAAATGCCTGCTTGTCTTTTCTTTCCAAATCACCATCCTGTTCAACTTCACGGTCGTGATGTTCAATGCTCGAATGAATCCGGGCTTTGCGTTTATAGCTCACCGCCGTATTAAAAACAATCCTGTAGAGCCAGGTTGAAAACCGTGCCTGCCGGTTAAAGTTCTTCAATGCATTAAACGCCTTAATAAAAGCATCCTGCGTAGCTTCCTCTGCATCCGACCGGTTATTCAGGATCTTCAAAGCAATGGTAAAGGCATAACTTTTATAGTTGTCCACCAACCGGGCATACGGTTGCTCTTTACCGGCCAGCAACTGGTCGATGAGGTCATTTTCTTCCTGCAGGGAAATCACGGCCGTTGGACGCTTGGAATGAAATTGAAGTTACATATTACAGTAAGAAAAAAGGGTAAAAGAATTTGTGAACGGCCTGTAACCCATGAGGCCTGCGGTGGCGTCAAAGGGGCAAAAAACGAAATGCTATGGATTCAGAAACAGTTATTGTCCCCATTTTAGGTGTCTTATTGCCTATCATCATCACATTAGGAGCATTTATAATGATCGTCTACCTGCGGAGGTTTGAAAACACCGAAAGAATGCTCATCATCGAAAAAGGCCTTGCGCCGGACATGTTCAAAAAGGAAAGGGTGTCTGTATCCGCCTTGAGATGGTCCTTGTTGCTGATTGGCGTTGGAATTGGTTTTCTGATGGGCTATTGGCTGGATGCTTCCTTCGACATGGAAGAGACGGGATATTTTTCCATGCTTTTTATTTTCGGTGGACTTGGACTGGGCGTAGCCTATTTTGCAGAAGAAGCAAAGAATAAGAAAGGTTGATTAAGCCTGATCAGTGTTCAACGTGCTGACGTTCCGACGTTAGCACGTTTACCATTTAAAAAATCCATTGCATAACCGTCAGGGCCAGGATGGTAATGATTACCAGGCAACACAAATTCAGCAGTATCCCCGTCTTGATCATGTCCTTCATCTTGATGTGTCCGCTGGCGAAGAGTACAGCGTTAGGCGGAGTTGAAATTGGCATCATGAAAGCACAGCTTGCAGCGAAAGTCACGGGCATCGCCAGCCAGATGGGATTGATATGAAAGCCGTCAGCGATGCCAAAGACTACCGGTACAAAGATGGTGACCAGCGCCACGTTGCTCATGAGCTCGGTCATTCCCATGGCAATGGCGGTGAGTGCGAATACCAGCAGACTTGCGTTGATGTTATCCTGATGGGAAAAGTAATCTCCTACTATCTGTACCAATCCTGATTTTTCCATGCCGTCGGCAAGGCATAAGCCGCCGCCGAAGAGGAGGAGGATACCCCAGGGCAATTCTTTCATATCATTCCACTCGAGCAGAAATTTCTGTGATTTGAAATCAACCGGAAGCAGGAACATCAGTATGCCCCCGGCCATGGCGATAGTAGTATCGTCAAAGACATTCTTCCCAATCAGTCCATTGATATTTTGACGGAATATCCAGAAAAAACAGGTTATCGAAAATACCATCAGTACCAACTTTTCTTCTTTTGCCAGTTTGCCCAATGCTTCTAATTTTTTATGAATCAATTCTTTTGAACCCTGGATGGAGGGAAGATGGTTTCTGTAAAGAATTTTAGTGATGATGACATAGCAAGCGATCAGGGCAAGAATCATCAGCGGGATACCAACCACCATCCAACGGGTAAAACTTACGTCCAGGTTGTAGAAGCGTTTCATAAATCCCACCATCACCACATTGGGCGGTGTTCCGATAATGGTGGCCATCCCACCGATGCTGGCGGCATAGGCAATGGCAAGCATGAGTCCCGTGGCAAATTTTTTGAACCGAGGGTCATCTTCCTGTCCTGTTTCTTTGGCGAGTAAAGAAGTGACAGAGGCTGCAATGGGGAGCATCATGATGGCCGTTGCCGTATTGCTGATCCACATGCTGATCAATGCAGTGGAAATCATAAATCCCATGATGATGCCGTTGCCGCTTGTACCCGTGAGTTTGATCAGGTTGAGTGCAATGCGTTGATGAAGGTTATGTCTTTCCAGACCCAAGCCAAGAATAAACCCGCCCATGAAAAGGAAGATCACGGGATCGCCATAGGGAGCCGTGGCTTCTTTCACAGTGGAGACGCCCATCAGGGGAAGCACCACCATGGGCAGCAGCGCGCTCACCGGTATCGGCATCGCCTCGGTGACCCACCAGGTAATCACCCATGCTCCCAGGGCCAGCACGATGATGCTGTGTTCGGACAGCTTACCGGGTGTAGCAAAAATAAGAATGGAAATAAAAAACAGGGGACCGAGAACCAGTCCAATAATTTTGGATTTTGTCAGCCAGTTGTTCAAGTGGTGATCAGTTTATGCCAAGATAGGGGAAGGGAACGGAGCAATGCAATATTATTTGAGGAATGTGTCAGGTGGTGTTATAAGGCATCGCACGACGAAGTGTCTTGCGTTGTCGGGTAATCGGTGGTCGGTAATCGGGCTTTGCGCGATGAAGCGTTTCGCTTGGTCGGGTGATGTCCAGGATCAATAATCACAGATCTGCCATAAACAATTAAAAATCAAACGACCATTAAATGGGTTGTTGATCGTTGATTGTTGATTTTTTATTTGTGATTGTCCTCGAAACAGAATGTCTCAATAGTCAGGCGGCATTGCCGGGTTCCGGCTTGGTGTTGGCGGGTTTGACTACAATTACTCTTCCATCCAGTTCTGTATCGTTTAAGGCTGCAATGGCCTTATTGGCTTCCTCATCGTTGGGCATTTCAACAAAACCAAATCCTTTCGAACGGCCAGTCACCCGGTCAGTGACCACCTTGCATGAGCTTACCTGGCCGAATTTTTCAAATGCTTTTTGGAGCTCAGGCGACTGGGTTTTAAAATTCAGGCGAGCAACGAAGATATTCATGGCATGGAGATTATAGACAACAATTTAAATAATTCGATAAAAAAATGCAATTCATTGGCAGGGCATCAATTTGTAGAGCATTGACTAAAAAGGATAGAAAATACATTTCCCGTAGATTAACGCAGAGGAAATACGCGCAGATTAACGCAGTTCAGCGGGAAACATTTCTCTCAAAAAAACTTACCCCGCCAATAGTTCTTTCGCATTTTCTCTGGCGAGATGTGATGGTTTGGCACCGCCGATCATTTTTGCAATCTCCTCAACGCGTTCATCTGACGTCAGTTCTTTTACTGCGCTGACGGTCTTCTTGCTCGAGTTGTCTTTGTAGACGAGAAAATGGGCATGGCCGCGAGAAGCAATCTGGGGCAGGTGACTGATGGCAATTAGTTGATGACGTTTGGCCATCGCACGCATCATCTTTCCAAGTTGAATGGCAATTTCACCGGATACACCAGTATCGATTTCGTCCAGGATGAGTGTGGGAATGGATGTTTTTTCGGCGAGAACGTATTTCACACAAAACATAACCCGGGAAAATTCACCACCGGATGCGACTTTTTCCAGGGGCCGCGGAGGAATGCCCTTGTTTGCACTGAAAAGAATCTCTGCCTGGTCTATACCGGTGGGTCCTGCTTCTGTTGTATTCAATTCAATTTTAAGTACGGCTTCCGGAATACCAAGATCACGCAGGAGCTTCACCAGTTGATCGGAGAGCGGTGCAGTTATTTTCCTGCGCGACATACTGAGCTTTCCATTCAATACTTCAAGCTCCATGGCAACCGTTTCCATCAATTTTTTTGATTGTGAAAGATCTTCGTCCAGGCTGACTGTCTTTTGAACCTGCACACTCAAATTTTTCTGAATCTCAAGCAAGCTCCTGATATCCCTGACATGGTGTTTCTGCATCAGGCTGTACAAAAGATCCAGTCGGCTTTGCAATTCCCTCGTTTTCTCAGGGTTGAATTCAATTTTCTCTTCCTCTCCGCTGATCTCATTTACAATATCTTTCAATTCAATCCGCAGACTTTCGAGTCGTCTGGAAATACTTTCAAATGAGGGTGTATAGGATCGTACCGGTTGTAACAGGTTAATCGAATCCGATAACACGGACTGAACGGATGATTCGGCCTGATCCAGCATTGTCATCAACTGATTCAATCGTGTTTTAATATCTTCGCCGTGTTCACTTATTTTCAATCCCGACTCCAGTACTTCCTGCTCATTTTCTTCAAATGAGGCCTGCTCCATTTCGTCCAGTTGAAATTTTATAAAGTCATATTCCTTTTTCAGACGATCTGATTCTTTCAACAAATCTTCAAATGTCTTTTTAGACTGTTGAAATTTTTTCCATTTTTCATGAACTGAAGCTAAAAGTTCTGTGTGGCCGGCAAATGCGTCTATTAACGCCAGTTGAAAACGATGGCTGCCCAGTTCCAGTGTTTCATGTTGGGAATGAACATCCATGAGCCGCCCACCGATTTTTCGCAGCACCTCAAGCGTTACAGGTGTGTCATTGATAAAGGCCCTGCTTTTTCCCTGGTTTGTGATTTCTCTTCGGATAACGGTTTGATCAGCATAGTCGAGATCTTCTTCCTCGAAGAGGTTTTTCATCCTGTAGGATTTGATGTCGAAAGTTGCCTCCGCAATGCATTTTTCGGAATCATCCCATAGCACCTTCGTATCAGAACGATTGCCCAGCAGTAGACCGACTGCGCCCAGCATGATCGACTTACCGGCCCCGGTCTCACCGGTGATAACAGTCAGTTGCGGGGAAGGATGTAACTCCAGGTGATGGATTAAGGCATAATTCCGGATCGTCAGTTGCGTAAGCATAGCTGACCAAAATTAACAAGGGAATTTAATTTGACGAGATAATCTTTTGATAGATGTTCCGCTTGGGATCAACGGCCGTCACAATATCGTAGGCTTCCCGTCTTACACCCAGGTTTCCTTCAGAAAAGACATTGACCAGTTCATTGGCCTTGGAATCGAAGAAGGAGATGATAAAAATCGAATTGGGATAGATTTGCCAGATCGTTTTGACGTTTTTCAGGACGGCAAGGATTACTTGACGGCTTTCATCCGGTGTCTTTTCAAATGTGTCGAGGGCCAGTCTGTGGTACTTGTAGGTATTCTTCCGTAGTTCCACCATCTGTGGGTTATTGATGTTTTCAATCAGATTGTAACGATTCCGATTGCTGCCTATAGATTGCCATCCCGGTCGGTTGGATGTTTGGGCGTTGTTCACCACCATCAACGCTTTTTGGAAATACGGATCACCGCCTTTCTCGCTAAAGGAGT
>DAOMZK010000037.1:0-11215 GCA_035438035.1 Cyclobacteriaceae bacterium
AATGAACCGATAGAAAAGAATTTCCAGTTGTAATGAACGGCCGGGCCAAAATAATAGATAAAGGAAACGGCAAAGAAGAAAACGATAAAGATCACAATGAAGCGGAGCGTAAATAATCCCCAAAGAGAAAGTGTATCATATCCGATCCGGCTCAAATCCGAAAGTTCATGCGTTACTTTATTCATCATGATTTCTCCCACCACCAATAACACCACGGCAGAGAGCAACACCACGGCCAGCAGGAGAGTCAGCAGGTATGCCGTCAACCGCATGCGGATAAATCCCCGGTTTTCGACAGTCTTATAACAGGCA
The DNA here is from genome assembly GCA_035438035.1 of Cyclobacteriaceae bacterium. GTDB lineage: Bacteria > Bacteroidota > Bacteroidia > Cytophagales > Cyclobacteriaceae > ELB16-189. Next base: position 313 of record DAOMZK010000037.1, read on the forward strand.
TTGAATGCCCGCATGAGCGCCATCATGCCATTGGTGGCCAGGAACATGGCAAAGAGAAATCCAAAAGTCAAAAGTCCTCCTCTTTGTTTGCTGAGGATATCGTGTACGGTGGAGGCAACCGTATCGTACATCACCGCCGGCATATAATCCTTCAGGAAGAGCATGATGGTGTCGGTACTGATGGTGGGATAAAAATCAGAGATATAGGGTATCAGCGTAAACAGAAATATGATCGTCGGGAAAATCGCCAGGATAAAATTGTAGGCTACGCCATTGGAACGGTCCATGATTTCATCTTCGGAGATATTGTAAAAAAATATCTTGAAGAACTTATACAATGAAAGATGGTCGCTACCCTTGATTTTTATTTTCTTCAGCCAGGAACGGCTCGTGCGTGCGGCTGGTAATTTCAGGATACGTTTCCGATGATGGTATTTCATACGGTCAGGTGCGCAAAATTAGAAATACGGCGCCAATACTTTTTCAAAAGCTTCCGGCGGTCTGCAGGGACGGCCGGTTTTCTGGTTTACGAAGGCCAGCAAGGTTTCTCCCCGGTGGATCAGGGCATTGGATTCATTGAAGATTTCACACTGAAACCGGATCCTCACGGTTGGTTTCTCCGGAATGGTAACCACAATACGAAGTAATTCATCGTAAAGTGCGGGTGCATTAAACCAGGAGTGATTTTCCAGGACCGGCATAATGATGCCCATGGCTTCAAGCTCTTTATAGGTCAGCCCGAGTTGGCGCAAACTCTCCACACGCGCCACTTCATAGTACATGGCATAGTTGCCATAATACACATAACGCATCTGATCGGTTTCAGCGTAGCGCACACGAATGGAAGTTTCTGTGGTATACATTATTTACTGCTTCGTTTGGCCTTACCTTTTCTTATTTCTGCAGAAAGTGCCTGCTGGTAACGCGCAGCATTGATGTTGTGCTGACTGAGGTTGGTGGCAAAATTGTGATAGCCTGAAAAGTCTTCCCGGGCGCACATATAAATGTAATTGCTCTTTTCATAGTTTAGCACGGCATCTATATTGGCAATCTGCGGCATGTTGATCGGCCCGGGTGGGAGACCGGCATACTTGTACGTGTTATACGGCGATTCAATCTCCTTGTGTTCGTTCAACACGCGCTTGATGGTGAAATCACCAACCGCATATACCAATGTTGGGTCTGCCTGGAGTGCAATATCCTTTTTTAACCGGTTAATATAGAGCCCGGCAATCACCGGCGCTTCGTCCTGTTTTACTGTCTCCGCCTGAACAATGGAGGCTAGAATAGATACTTCAATGGGCGACAATCCAACCGCAGTAGCCTTTTCCTTTCGTTCAGGCGTCCAGAACTTTTGGTATTCATCGTGCATGCGTGAAACAAGTTCTTCCGGCACCACATTATAGTAGACTTGATACGTGTTGGGGATAAACATGCAGAGGATATTTTCTCTCGTGAATCCTTCTTTGTTGTCAGCGATAAAATCGTTTAGTGCATCTTCAAATTCATCTGAAGTAACGCCAATATTTTTTGTGATCTTTTCATCGAGCTCACTGAGGAGTCGCACATTGGTAAAAGTGACATTGACCGATTCATTTCTTCCGCCGCTCAGCGCATTAATGGCGGCCACATTGGTCATGTTTCTCCGCAGCATGTATCGGCCAGGTCGAATTTTCTTGTCAAAATCTTTCAGGCGAGCCAGGAAACTGAAGGACACCAGGTCATTCACGATATTCTGTTCCCCCAATTCCTGCAGGACCTCGCGGTATGAAGTTCCCGATTTAATGACAAACAAACGGTCTTCCCGCTCAACGAGTACATTGGGGGTGTATATGATCTGGTAGAAATAAAATGAAAAAGAAATAAGCAGCATCGATCCTATGAGGAAGCCTGCCAGTTTGAATTTGCTGAATTGAGCCATAGGGGATCACAAAAATACAAAAGTTCCAGGTACAGTTTAGATTTGCACCAGCCATGACAGCAGAGCTTCTGAAAATCCATCCCGTCAGTCCCGAACCGAGAAAAATCAACCGCGCGGTAGAAATTTTACAAAAGGGAGGTGTGATCGTTTATCCCACTGATACTGTCTATGGCATCGGTTGTGATCTGCTGAACAGGAGAGCCGTTGAACGTTTGTGTCGCTTACAGAATATCAAACCTCAAAAAATGAATTTGTCTTTCATTTGTTCTGATCTCGGTCATATCTCCAATTATGTCCGGCACCTGGAGACTTCCGAATTTAAATTATTGAAACGCGCGCTTCCGGGTCCTTTTACTTTCATCTTTGAATCCAGCACACAGGTTCCCAAAATTCTCGGCATCAATAAAAAAACCGTCGGCATCCGTATTCCGAAGCAGATCATTCCGCTGGCCATCGTGAACCTGCTGGGTAATCCACTCGTAAACTCATCCGTGAAAGACGACGATGCAATAAAAGAATACACCACGGATCCTGAAGAGATCTATGAAGACTTTAAACACCAGGTAGACCTTGTTATTGATGGCGGACCCGGTGGAAATGTTCCCTCCACCGTAATTGATTGTGCTGAAGGCGGTTTGAGAATCACCCGGTCAGGATTGGGAGATATTTCACAATTTGTTTAATAATTTCATTTGTGGTCGCTCCCGGTATGAAATCTGAAATATGAAAACCGTTCTCATCGAGTCACATTTTCTTCCAAGCCTGGAATTTTTCTGTGCGATCCTTCCCTGCGAGAAAATCATACTGGAGAAACATGAACATTTCATTAAACAAAGCTATCGCAACCGTTGCTTCGTTCTCGCGGCTAACGGGGTAGAAAGACTGACCGTTCCGGTGACTGAAAAGCACGGAAAAGTATTGATCACCCGGGCTAAGATTGACTATGGTTTCCGTTGGCAAGTTAATTTCTGGCGCACACTTGAGTCGGCTTACCACAACGCACCTTTTTTTGAACATTATTGTGACGATTTGAAGAAAGAAATATTCTGCCATCACACCTATTTATATGATCTGAATTTTCGTCTGCTGTCATTGTGTCTTGGCTGGCTGAAATGGGAGAAATCGATTGCGGAAACGGTCAGGTATGAAAAAGAAATTCTTCAGCCTGTACAGGACATGAGGGGCCGTATTTCCGCCAAAAAAGACTTTCTCCAGCGTGAAGTGTACCAACCGCATACCTACCAGCAGGTTTTTGGCAAGGCCTTTGTACCCAACCTGAGTATAATTGATCTTGTCTTCTGCGAGGGGCCTCATGCCGCCGCTGTGTTGATCGCCTCGCAAAAGAAATTGAACAAATAATTTGAAAGTGGTGTTTTTAATTTCGGTCGGCAATTTCTAATCGGATCAGGTGCCTGTTAACAGTTGCATTTGAGTCCCTATCAACCTACATTTATAACAACAAAAGAGAAGCCCAGCATGGAAGCCAAATTTTCTAACCGCGTAAAAGAGGTGATCTCTCTGAGTCGTGAAGAAGCCCTACGGTTAGGACACGACTATATCGGCACGGAGCACCTCGTCCTGGGCATGATCCGGGAAGGCGAAGGTGTCGCCGTTGGTCTTTTGAAAAAACTCGGTGTTCCCATCGATGAACTGAGGGGGGAGATTGAAAAGATCTCCAAAGGAACGGCTACACACCAGGTCAAAAATCTTTCGAACATCCCGTTAACCCGTGCTTCAGAGAAAGTTTTGAAAATCACTTATCTCGAGGCCAAAGTTTTTAAAGCGCAGTTGATCGGCACAGAGCATCTGCTGCTTTCCATACTCCGCGATCCGGACAACCTCGCTACACAAATACTGAACAAATTTGATGTGGCTTATGATGTGGTGAAAGAGATGCTTGAATACCAGCACGAAACGCCGATGGCATCGCAAGACACCGACGATCCGGATGAAGATTCATCCAAAATGTTCGGCAGTGGCGGTTCCGGCACCGGCAGCACGGGAAAAGAAAAGAAAGGCGTTGAAAAATCCCGCACTCCGGTACTGGATAATTTCGGCCGTGACCTCACCAAACTGGCGGAGGACAACAAACTCGATCCGATAGTAGGTCGTGAAAAAGAAATTGAGCGGGTCGCCCAGATATTATCCCGCAGGAAAAAGAACAACCCGATATTAATAGGAGAACCCGGTGTGGGTAAAACAGCCATCGCTGAAGGTCTCGCGTTGCGCATCATTCAGAAAAAAGTTTCCCGCGTACTTTTTGGCAAAAGAGTGGTGACGCTGGACCTGGCTTCTCTGGTAGCAGGAACGAAATACCGCGGCCAGTTTGAAGAGCGGATGAAGGCGGTGATGAATGAACTCGAGAAATCACAGGATGTTATTCTATTCATCGATGAATTGCATACGATCGTGGGCGCCGGTGGTGCCTCCGGATCGCTGGATGCCTCCAATATGTTCAAGCCCGCCCTCGCGAGGGGTGAGATTCAATGTATCGGTGCCACCACGCTGGATGAGTACAGACAATACATTGAAAAAGATGGCGCACTGGCACGCCGGTTCCAGATGGTGATGGTGGATTCCACTTCAGTAGAAGAAACGATTCAGATTCTGGACAACATCAAGGAGAAATACGAAGACCATCATCACGTCACGTACACGAAAGAAGCCATTGACGCCTGCGTCAAACTATCAGATCGCTACATCAGCGACAGGTTCCTTCCTGACAAAGCCATTGACGTTTTGGATGAATCCGGTGCACGGGTTCATATTAATAATATTCACGTCCCGGAAGACATCGTGAAATACGAGGAAGCTATCGAGGATGTGAAAAAGGAAAAGAACCGTGTTGTAAAAAGTCAGAAGTACGAAGAAGCTGCCCAATTGCGCGATAAGGAAAAGAAACTGATCGAGCAACTCGACCTGGCCAAAGCGCGGTGGGAAGAAAAAACACGGACTGAAAAATATACGGTTACTGAAGAAAACGTGGCTGACGTTATCGGAATGATGACCGGCATCCCTACCAACCGCATTGCACAAAAAGAGAGCAACAAGTTGCTGAGCATGGGGAACGAACTGAACGATAAAGTCATCGGACAGGAAGAAGCCATCAAAAAGCTGACCCGTGCCATCCAGCGGACACGTGTCGGCTTGAAAGATCCCAGAAAACCGATTGGCTCTTTTGTATTCCTCGGTCCCACAGGAGTAGGTAAAACAGAATTGGCCAAAGTTCTGGCGACGTATCTTTTCGATAAAGAAGATGCGCTGGTACGCATCGATATGAGTGAGTACATGGAAAAATTCTCTGTCTCACGCCTGGTCGGTGCCCCTCCCGGATATGTGGGATACGAAGAAGGCGGACAACTCACTGAAAAGGTGAGACGCAAACCATACAGTGTGATTTTGCTTGATGAAATTGAAAAAGCACACCCGGATGTATTCAATATCCTGCTTCAGGTTCTCGATGATGGAATTCTGACCGATGGCCTCGGGCGTCGCGTAGACTTCCGGAATACGATTATCATCATGACCTCCAACATTGGTGTACGCGACCTTAAAGATTTCGGATCAGGAATTGGTTTTGCTACCAAGTCGAAGCAGGCCAACGAAGAGGAAATCATGAAGAGTACGATTCAGAGTGCGTTAAAGAAAGCATTCTCTCCGGAGTTTCTGAATCGCCTCGATGATGTGATTGTATTCAATTCACTTCAACGTGAGAATATTCACAAGATCATTGATATCACGCTGGGTAAATTGTTCAAGCGGATCACTGCACTTGGCTACCATGTTGAATTGACTGATAAAGCAAAAGATTTTCTCGCTGAAAAAGGTTATGATCATCAGTTCGGCGCCCGTCCGTTGAACCGGGCCATCCAAAAATATCTGGAAGATCCGGTCGCCGAGGAAATCCTGAAGGGTGAAATTGAGGAAGGTGGAACCATCCTGGCAGATTATCCCGGTGAAGGCGATCAGTTGACCATTAAACTAAAAAAGCTAAAAACTTCCTCGAAAGAGAAGAAGGGGGAATAGATTTTCCCAACAATTACTCAAAAGGGTGTTCTCAGTAGATCACCCTTTTTTATTACCCCTAAGGTCAGTACGATCCGAAATACTTCCTCAAAAACCATTCAAGTGAAACCAGCCCCAGTAGAATCCAGAATGCGGATTTTAGGTTAATCAATGGATTGAACGTTTCGTCAGTATGGATCAGGCTCCTGGATTCTGTACGGGCCAGAACTTCATTCATCTTGTCTAATTCTGTTTGCGTAAAGAAACGCGCCCCGGTATTCTGAGAAAGTTTTCTCAACAAGTTAAAGTCGGCAGTCAGATTTTGGGCTTCCCGGTTTTGCTCGGTAACGAGAAACTCTCCGCTCACCTCTTCTTTTATTCCTTTTACTTCCGTACTGGCTTTGTAACGATACACTCCCTCCTTTAACCCTCCAATCCGGTAGCGGCTGCTACCCTGGCCGATGACATAACGATAAGGGGTGATTTTTCCTTTTTCATCCTTGAGCTCAAGCTCCACCGTATTACCATACACAGGTTCGAACAACTCATTATAGACCTGGCTTTCCATCACCACGGGACCATCGCTATTGAATTCATGCTGAAGCGGAAAACAACGGAATTTTCTCCTGTCGTCCCGCGTACTGAGATATTGAATCAACTTGGAGAACAGTTCATCAAATGCAAGGGTCTTTTCAGTTTCCCGATACTCATTCAATTTCCACTTCCAGATTCCATCGGCTGTCAAGACCGCAATTTTTTGCTGATCCGACTCCGTGGTGTAGAGCATTGGCCGGTCGGTAATAATGCTTCCAATTCTCTGATTCAAAATCATTTTCGCTGTAGCCGGGTAAGAGAATTTTCCGAATGGCACCGAAACCGGAGGAAAGCGGGAAATGTTTGTATTCAGTCCGTCAGAAAATCCAAAGTCACTGAAATTAATATTCAGCACAGGTTGCACTTCATCCTTCTGACCTGAACCGTCAAATGTGATCGGCACACCTGAACCCGGGAGCGATCGCAATGCGGTCTTTTGCCCGACAATTACCAATACAGATGATTTCCCTTTTATAAAAGTATTCAGAAGGGCGGTAGTTTTTCCTTCCTGGTCGGGACTGTGAAACGCGATCAGCAGGTCAACTTTCTCATGCTGGAGAAATTCGGGATTGGCGGCTACTATGCCCGGGATATGAACTTCCAGTCCATAGTTGGAATTTTTTTCAATTACTGTCCGCAGGGCCTTAATGTCCGGATGTGGAGCAGGTGCAATCAACAGTATTTTTTTCTTTCCCTCCACCACTTCAACGAAAGCACTGGAGCGGTTATTTTTTAAATTGGTCTCCCGGGCTACCCGTTCCACACGGACTTCAAAACGCTGCATGCCCTGTGTTCCGGCATCGAGTTGAAAGTCAAAGTCAAGAAATCCCCTTTTACCGGAATTTTTCTTTTGTTGTTGAACGATCTTGCCCTGTTGTTCTACGGATACTACAATCTCCTGGTCTGTCAGGCCAGCCACACCCACCTCCGCGCGTAGCGGAAACTTGTTGCCCTGGTACACAATGCGGTTGTAAGCCACATTTCTCAATACCACATCGGCCCTTTCGGTTGTGTCCCCCACCCCGACAGTATACACTGGAATACGAATCGGGAGGTAAAGGGGAGAAAGGCCGTCATTGTAAATTCCATCCGAGACGAGGATTATGCCCGCCAGATTTCTCCCTTCATACCGGTTGATGGTCTCGCGCAGGCTGGTAGTCAGATCCGATGATGACTTGTCAAAATGAATAGTATCGGTGACACCATCAAAGCTGCGCCACTCGACATCATTATTTTTTTCTTCAATGGATTTCTTTACTTCCTGCAGGCGAGTCAGCAAAGTTTGCGTATTGGTGGTTTCTTTTACCGATTGCGAATTGTCTATTAAGACAACAAAGGATGGTTTTTCAAAAATATTTTCTGTCAATTTGAGTATGGGGCCCAACAACAGCACCATCAAAGTTGTCGCGAGGACAAGACGCAGGGTAAATAATATTCTGTTCCAGTTTTTTCCCCAGCTGTACTTCGCTGAATAAAGCAGCCAGGCATAACCGGTGCCCAGTGCCAGGCAAAGGATAAAGTATACAGGGGAATATTCGAAGATAAGACGTTGCATGGGAAAATTTAAAGCTAATCAATAGCCATATTTCTCTTTCCACAATTTTCTTAAATACATTCTCTGTTCCTCCTCACGGGGATTGTTTCCGGGGTCATAAAACTTTTCACCTGCAATCTGATCTGGTAAAAATTCCATTAGGGCAAAGTTATCCTTAAAACTGTGGGCATACTGATATTCCTTCCCATAACCCATCTCCTTCATCAGTTTAGTAGGTGCATTCCGTATGGCTAACGGGACCGGCAGGTCTCCGGTTTCTGAAACTTTACTCATGGCATTCCCGATCGCCACGGTACTGGCATTGCTTTTAGGTGAACACGCGAGATAGGTGACACACTGGCTGAGGATCAGGCTCGATTCCGGGTAGCCGATCATGTTTACCGCCTGAAAAGCACTTGTTGCCAATACGAGGGCGGTAGGATTTGCATTTCCTATATCTTCTGAGGCCAGGATTACGAGTCTGCGGGCGATAAATTTTACATCCTCCCCTCCTTCAACCATCCGCGCAAGGTAATAGACCGCAGCGTTGGGATCGCTTCCCCGAATCGATTTGATGAAAGCTGAAATGATATCATAATGTTGCTCACCGCTTTTGTCGTAGATGGCTATATGCTTTTGTGCGACATCCATAACGAGCTGATCGGTAACGACAATATCTCCCGTCAGGGATTCACTCATGAGCTCCAGCAGGTTTAAAATTTTCCTCGCGTCTCCCCCGGAAATGTTAAGCAGCGCAATATGCTCTTTGATTTCAATTTTTCTGCTTTTCAGCACCTCGTCATGCTTCAATGCGTGGTCAATCAAGGTCAGCAATTCTTTTTCACCCAGTGGCTTAAGCACATACACCTGGCATCGCGACAGCAAAGCAGAGTTCACTTCGAAAGAAGGGTTCTCCGTGGTGGCTCCTATGAGTGTAATCGTTCCTTTCTCCACTGCTCCCAGCAAGGCATCCTGCTGTGACTTGTTAAACCGGTGAATTTCATCAATGAATAAAATAGGGCGGTGGGTATGCTTTGCCCGTTCGATCACCTCACGAACGTCTTTTACGCCTGCACTCACTGCACTTAATGTGTGAAACGGACGCTTCACCTCATTGGCAATGATGTTAGCGATCGTGGTCTTCCCTACGCCGGGTGGTCCCCATAGGATCATCGACGGCACATTGCCAGAAACGATGGCCTTCCGGATTATGCCATTGGCCCCGGTCAGGTGTTCCTGCCCCGCAAGGTCTTCGAGCCTGGAGGGCCGCATCCTTTCGGCAAGCGGTGGGGAAGATGAATTCAGCAGTGCCATCAGATCATCATAATTATGAACATCGCATTCATCACCAAGGCCATGCAGGCAAAAAAGAAAAACACGAAAGTGAAAATAAAGAACTTAAGTATGGTCTTCCGCCAACTTTGCTGGTACATCCTCTTCATGGCAAAGAGTAGGTAAAAGAAAATCCAGAATCCAATCAACGTGCCGACCCAGGAAAGCCAGGGTATAAGATTGACCAGCATTTGAATTGACCCGGCAAAGTAAAAGAAGTTGTAATAGTAAATGGAAAACACGAGATGTTCACTGTAAAAATAATCACGGCGCACATACAGCAATTTCAATATCAGTGCAAAAAACGGAAGCAGGTAGAATAGGATTTTTGAAAAATTGTCGGTAAACGCTTTGCCAAATTCCTTCCCAAAAGCATTGGGGTCGTCACGAAAACGGCTATTCAAATCAATCCAGCGTTGGGTCATTCGTTTTTTAAACCAGCCATCGCGTTTGGCTTCGGGCAGTAATGACTGCGCGGAGTCATACGATTCCCGTGTTTTGTATTCAGTCTTTGAAAGATTCCAGTTTATCTTCCCCTTCCGATTTTTATTGACCTTCTTTTTTACCGAGTCCACCCAGGGTTGTTGCAGCGCTTTTTTAACGGTTGAATCTGTACCCGCAACCGCATTCAAAATTGAATCAACATTGACTTTCCCTTTTGAGGTTAAAGAGTCGATGAACTGCTCCTTTTCGTCATCATCCCTTGATTGGATAATTTTCTTTTCTTCATCCTCCGGCAGTGAGAAGAAGATCAGGAAAAAAACAAAACTGATGAAAACATACATGCGCGCCGGGTGAAAGTAAGTCTCTCTTTTTCCCCGGTTGTATTCCATGGCCAAAAAACCCGGCCTGGTGATCAGGAACTTAGTGGTTAGGAAAAATTTCCCTTCATAACTCCAGAACGAAGAAACAAAATTGATCCACAACTCGCCCAGCGTTTGTCTTCGGGGAATATCCTTTTGACCGCAGTGATGACAAAACGTGTCGATGAGTTTCGTGCCACAATTCAAACAAAATTCATTTGGCGCTTTGCGGTTCACAGATTGCTCTGCATCCACCATCCCCTCTGCAGCAGGAATCGATTTACCCAGATCATCCATATCAGAAACGAATTTTCTTTAACACCTCAATGGCATGACTGATTTTCTCATCATCGATATCGAGATGCGTTACCATGCGGATTTGCGTGGGGCTAAATTTCAGAACCTTCACCTGGTACTCACCGATTTTTGAGATAAAAGTTTCGGCTGATATTCCAGATGCCAGCTCGAATACAATAATATTCGTGTCTGTCGGCATCATGGATTTAACAAACGGCAACGACTTCACCACATCCGCCAATGTCTTTGCCCGCAGATGGTCTCCTTTCAGCCTCAGAATATGATGATCCAAAGCATAGACTCCCGCTGCTGCCATGTACCCTGCTTGCCGCATACCTCCTCCCCACGCTTTCCGGATTCTCCTCGCCTTCGTCTCACGCGCTTTATCGGCACAACCAAGAACCGATCCCGCAGGTG
>DAOMZK010000038.1:0-11162 GCA_035438035.1 Cyclobacteriaceae bacterium
AAATGAGTGAGATCGTTAAGATGCAGCTCAACTCAGGAATTAAACGGTTTAAATGCGCTACCATCGCGGAACTGGAAATGTGTCTGGAAGCAGGTGCTAAACATGTGCTGATGGCCTACCCACTCGTCGGGCCGAAAACAGAACGATTCATCGCACTCACAAAAAAATATCCCGGTGCCACCGTTGCCTCGCTGGTAGATAATGTTGAAAGCGCTACCGCGCTGGCGGACTCATTTTCCAGACATGGTATTAAAGCCAATGTCTATTTCGATATTAACAATGGCCAGAACAGAACAGGATATCAGCTCAACGAAAATACGTTCAAGCACTATTCTGAAATTCAACAAATAAAAAACCTTAACCTGATCGGACTGCATGTCTATGACGGTCACATCCGCGACAGCACGCTAGCCGGCAGAAAGAGTCACAGTGATAAAAGTTTTGAACCAATTTATAGTCTTCTGGAAAAAATTACAACAGCAGGCTTTCCTGTACCTGAAATAATCACCGGAGGATCGCCATCTTTCAGCAGTGCACTTCAGCGTGCCCATGTGTTTTGCAGTCCGGGCACTACCCTGCTTTGGGATTGGGGATATTCCACTCTCGTGACAGAGGTCGACATGCAATGGGCTGCGGTCCTTCTTACCCGTATCATTTCGAAGCCTGCCCCGGGTCTGGTAACGACTGACCTGGGGCACAAATCCGTTGGTTCTGAAAACCCAATCGAAAAGAGAATCAAGTTTCTCAACCTGGATGGCGCTGAACCCTTCAGTCAGAGTGAAGAACACCTGGTATTGAAAGTCAACCAGTGGGAAGCGTTGAAAGTTGGCCAGGTTTTATACGGAATTCCTTTTCACGTTTGTCCGTCTGTTGCCCTTCACGATGAAGCACATATCATTCGCGACCATTCCAAAACGGAAGTCTGGAATGTGGTGGCCCGCAAAAGAAAGATTACTGTGTAGGAGGTTTGGGTTTCGCCGGGCTAATCATGATGTGTGCGCGGTGCGTTCCAGGATCCATGATCCAGGGCATGCCAGGTCCGCTGGGTTTGAGTGGCAGGCCCGTACTTTCAGCCGTGGCGTAGGGAATATAAACTACAGACCGGAGGTAGTCGTTCCTGGTAGTCCCTGTCGCCGCATCCCATTCATCGGCAGTGAAGACAAATAAAGTGGTAGGTTGTTTGGGCATGTGAAGTTTCCCGGATTTTACTTCAGCCTCGCGGATATCAAAAACCTCCTGGAAAGATTTTCCTTGCACTTTTAATTCGCGTCCCCTTGCCATGAAGGGCTCCAGGTCTTTATGGTAACAGGAAACGTTGATCCCCTTTTGTTTCGGATCATCGGCGAGACAAACGAGTTCATTGCTGCCATTGCGCAGCACACCAAGCTCGCCTTTTGTGTTGTAACCGATCACCATGGCACCATCGCGTTGTTCGGCGGGAGCTGCCAGTACGGCCACTTTGATTTGGTTCTCCGCTGACGGGATTTCCTGGGCTGCGACAGTCAAAGCCACGAATAGAAAAGGAATTGCCAATAATTTTTTCATAGGACGAGGTTTATAAGTTCAATTTAGTCAGGAAAGCAATACAAAGAAGAATTGTTAGCATGTAATCTTATTCAATGTTTGCACTCGAATACTAAGGTGGATGAAAATATGTCAACGTACTCACAGATAATAATTGAAATTGTTTTTGGAGTTCGGAACCAACTGGATTTACACCAATTAATTAAGTGCTGTCATTACTCGTTTATAACAAAGATGCCGGAGGCATCCAACAATTTGTAAAACCCCAGAGCCTGTGTAAGCCTACGACCCCGAAGGGGTCGCACTTCCTTGTACTCCTATCACCCTCTCATCTTCACCGGTATCACCAGCTTCAGTCCCGACCACACCTCATCCACCGCACAGACTTTCACATCCACCAGTCCGTTCTTCAATGCGAAGTTCCGGATCAGGTTTTCATCGAGGTCCGATGCAACACCGGATGACTTCTTCGGCCAGGATATCCAAATCATCCCATCAGGCTTCAGCATCTTTCTGTGAAGCAAAACTTCTTTTTCATAGACCTTGCGTTCTTTTACGAAGAGGTGCACAAAGTCGAGAGATTGGGAAGTGGTGGATTTTCTGATCTTCACGTCCTCCGGCAAGGGGCTGATCCAATCCCAATATCCGGAAGGTTCCTTTAAGACCTTGATCTCAAATCCGGATTTTATTCCCAGCTTTTTTTGCAAAGGTGTTCCAGAATATCCCGCCATAGTTCGAATATAAAAAATCGCCCCGATCCGTCCCGATAGCAATCGGGAGGGAACGGGGCGTTCCAATTAAAGGTCTAAGGTTTAGTTTCCTTTAGCCTTCTTTTCCATCTCTTCGTTGAAGGTATTCTTGAACTTCTCGTAGTCATAGTCAATCTTCAATGCATCATCTTTAGAAAGACGGGCATTGTATTCTTTTACGAGATCATCAGCAGAAAGCTCCAGGGCAATATAAGTCTTGTATTTACCGTCCTTGGTTTGCATCAGCTTTTCGCAGATTGTGCGAACACCGGCCAGCTTTTGTTCAACAACCTCACGATTCAACTGTTCAAAGCGCTGCTCCAACTGCTCTTTTTTATCCATCGAACGGGAATTGGTATAGTTATCCGTTACCGTTTTTACCGTAGTCTGGATTGACTGGGCCAGCTCATTGCGGGCGTTGGTAAGCGCCATCTTTTTGGAAGTCACCTGATCCATGCTCTCGCCTATGGAATTAGACCTGAACACCTTATTCGTGGTGAAGAAATCCGGGCCTGAGCAAGGAACGGCTACTTCTTTTTCACCTGTGGGTACCACTTGTTTGGATTTGCAACCTGCAAATACCATAGCAGCTACTGCCACCACTACAAACGACAAACGCATTAATTTTTTCATATCGATTTCAGAATTTGGTTGTGCAAGTTAATCAATGCAATTAATAGGCCACACTGTAGTTCATGAGATTTTACCATTTATTCACATTAAAAACGGCCTTTTTTACTGCAAAATGGCATTCAACAGCTCCGGCATCTTCTCCTTATCCAGAACTTCCAGTGACTTGTTATACGCATCCTGGCTGGCCCTGTCGTAATCGAGGCTATAGCCCTTGATCCGGTCCAGTGTCGTCGCGTAAATTTCCTTGTTGTCTTTCAAAGTGCTTACTCTGATTACACTGGTGACGTAGGTGATGTAAATGCTTCCAGACATTGCCCCCTTTTCAGAATCGGTGGTCACATCCAATCCAAGTTCTGCTTTGTCCTTGTGTTCAGTGAATTCAAAACCTTGATTGGTAAGGTAATTTTTTATCTTATTGGTCACCTGCTGGTTGGTCTTTACCATTCCAAAATTCTTTTCAATAGAATTAACATAAACGAGTGGACGCTGCACTTCCATCAGGATGGTCGCCTTGGGAACCGTCATTTTTGAAGACACGAGCTGGAAGATCTCAGAAGGATTTGCACCAGCAAAAGCGAGCAGATTGACACTCACCCCTACTGTTTGTTGAAGATCCCGTGATCCGATTTTGGTTAACAAGATCTTTGCTTGTCCCTGGGTATCGGTTTTATAATCAGGGAAAACATCGCCAGATCCTTTATCAAACATCGCTCTTAACGGCAGGTCAGCCAACGCCTGTTTGGAGGACTTGTCAATCGCTTTTACGGTTACTGGTATATTTCCCTGCGCCACCCTCCTGTTTAGATTAATCTGAGAAGGTGTTGCCGTTAACTGGATATTATCCAGGAGCTGTTGCATGCTGGCAAAAATCTCATTGGTGATGATAATTTCCTTGCCTTCGAAGGTCAGGGTGATGGGCTCACCCAAGTATTTTTCAACTGCATGAAAACCCTGATAATAAAAACCCAATGCCTGGATGGAGTTGTTGGTTCGTTCAGATTGCTTTGCTTTGGTGAAAAAATCCAGTGCGAGGGTTACTGCATCTCTTTTCTGTTGTTCCTTGATGTCATGATAACGTTGCTTGGAAAGCCGGTAATACACCCAGTAATTCTTTTCATCCTCCCATGAATCCGCAACTTCAAAATCTTCAATTTCATCCGCTGCCGTAGTCTGTATCATCTGCTCATATTTCTCACGGAATTCCTTATTCTCATCAATCGAGGTGAGGATTGAAGTAGAGGAAACGTTAACCTTGATTTCAGAGACCAAATCTTCCAGGGCGCTTTTCTTAGCTTCCTGTACATAATTGCTCGTACCATCTTTTGTACCATGCCCAATGCCCACATAATAGGCATTGGTTTGTGGTTTGGCACTCAGCCAGTCCGGTTTTACATTTTTGGTGTCTGTCAGGCTGCTGTTGGTGACGGTATGACTACAGCCTGTCAGTATAAGAAATGAGAGAACTATTCGTTTATGCATTACACACGGATTTGGACCTTAAAATTAACCACATTCATGCCAGAATTTGGGGTATTTGTCTACAATAATGCATACAATGACAGTCTAAGGGAAAAACCGATTGATTTTCAATATTTTTAAATCGAATTTGCAGTATATGAAGAGGATAAGTGTGGCCATGATGATGGTATTGGGAACGGCCCTTTTGATGGTAAGTTGCCAGCAAAGTGAAGTTGTTTCGCAATTCACAGGAAATGAAGTGACCTATGCCCTTCAGCAGGGTTCTACTTTCGCCGTGAGCGGCTCAGTGGTTTTTAAGGAACGCAAAGACGGCAAAGTATCTGCCGTTATTTCACTGGCCGGTACTGATGGCAATGGGAGTTTCCCCGTACATCTTCACCTCGGAGATATCTCCACACAAAAAGCAGATATAGCATTGCTCATGAACCCTGTGGATGGAAAGACAGGAAAAAGTGAAACGGTTTTTAGTTCTTTATCTGATGAGTCAGCCATCGACTACAATCGACTGACACAAATGAATGCCTGTATTAAAATTCACCTGGGCGACAGCGGCCCGGACCGCGACGTGATACTGGTTGCCGGAAATATCGGAACTGCTACCACCCCAACTCCTACCGGCGGCAGACTAGGCATAGCCGTATGCAAGAGCGAGTGATTTTAACTCTTGATTAGTTTTGGCTTCTCTTTGTGGCTATAATCGAATCAAGTAGCGCTGCTTAAGCATCTCCCCCGCTGATCGAAACCTCATACGAGCTGACCATAGCAGAAAGGTATTCGCGGTTCATCCTGGCAATATTGGTGACCTTAATGGCTTTGGGACATTCTGCTTCGCATGCCAGTGTATTCGTACAGGCTCCAAAACCTTCCGCATCCATCTGCGCCACCATTTTCTCCGCTCTTTCATTGCGCTCAGGTTTTCCCTGAGGCAACAATGCATATTGGGAAATTTTTGCACTCACGAATAACATGGCCGACGCATTCTTACATGCCGCCACACATGCGCCACATCCAATACAGGCCGCGGCGTTCATGGCTTCATCTGCTATTTTCTTGGGAACAAGAATCTCATTGCCGTCCGGAACACCCCCGGTATTTACTGAAACGTATCCACCTGCCTGTTGAATTCTTTCGAATGCCATGCGATCTACCACCAGGTCTTTAATAACAGGAAAAGCCTTGGCCCTCCACGGTTCTACGGTAATGGTGTCTCCATCCTTAAATGACCGCATGTGAAGCTGGCAAGTGGTGGTCTGCAGTGGTCCATGTGGACGGCCGTTGATATACATACTGCACATCCCGCAAATGCCTTCCCGGCAATCATGGTCAAAAGCTACAGGTTCCTCGCCCTTCTTTATCAAGTCGGCATTCAACACATCAAACATTTCAAGGAATGACATGTCAGGTGAAACATGCTCCAAAGGATAGGTCTTGAATCCACCTTTTGTGGTCTGACCTTTTTGCCTCCAAACTTTGAGTGTGATTTTCATATTAATGTTTCTGAATAACTTTTTGATGCTTTAAAACTTTCCCATCTAAATCTAATGCTATTGGCCTTTAGCCGTTTTCTGCTGCTCTCTAAATTTAAGAGATTCAACATTTAACACTACTTATAACTGCGTTGCGTCAATTTCACGTTCTCAAAAATCAACGGCTCTTTGTGCAGTTCTGACTGCTGGTCCTCCCCTTTGAATTCCCACGCTGCCACGTAGGCAAATTCGTCATCCTTGCGCATAGCTTCGCCATCCGGTGTGGCCGATTCCTCACGGAAGTGACCGCCGCAGGATTCTGACCGGTTAAGCGCATCATCCACCATAAGTTCACCGAGCTCGATAAAGTCAGCCACTCTTCCAGCCTTCTCGAGTTCCTGGTTCAATTCATTTGCGCTGCCCAGCACGTTGACATTTTGCCAGAATTCCTTCTTCAATTCCTGAATTTTCTGCTTGGCTTTCTTCAGACCTGCTTCATTGCGCGACATGCCGCAATACTCCCACATGGTAAGTCCCAGTTCACGGTGCAGCTCATCAACAGTCTTTTTCCCTTTTATCGAGAGCAATTTATTTACACGATTGTTAATCGTATCCATTGATTCCTTAAACTCAGGCCGGTCCGTGCTGATCTTTTCCCATGGCATGTTGGCGAGATAATCACCAATGGTATAAGGAATAACAAAATAACCGTCGGCAAGACCCTGCATGAGCGCACTGGCCCCAAGCCGGTTAGCTCCGTGGTCAGAGAAGTTAGCTTCACCCAATGCATAAAGTCCTGGAACTGTGGTCATGAGGTTATAGTCCACCCACAAGCCGCCCATGGTATAGTGAACGGCAGGGAAAATCATCATCGGCATTTCATAAGGATTGTCGCCCGTAATCTGCCTGTACATATCGAACAGGTTGCCGTATTTTGCTTCGATGGTTTTTCTTCCGTCGCGTTTGATCGCTTCCGCGAAATCGAGGAATACGGCCAGTCCCGTCGGTCCCACTCCGCGTCCTTCATCACATATCATTTTGGCATTGCGTGACGCCACATCCCGCGGCACGAGGTTTCCAAAAGAAGGATAGCGTCTCTCCAAAAAATAGTCGCGGTCCCCTTCGGCAATCTTCGCCGCATCGGCAGCCTTCAATCCTTTCACCGCCACTTTCGGTGCCCATACGCGGCCGTCATTACGCAATGACTCCGACATCAGCGTAAGCTTGGACTGATGGTCACCAGAAACGGGAATGCATGTCGGGTGAATCTGTGTAAAACAGGGGTTACCAAAGAATGCGCCTTTTTTATGCGCTCTCCAGGCGGCTGTTACATTTGAATTTTTTGCGTTGGTGGATAAGTAAAATACGTTTCCATATCCACCCGTACAAAGCACTACAGCATGTGCCGCATGCGATTCAATCTTGCCGGTCACGAGATCGCGTGTTACAATACCACGGGCTTTTCCGTCAACAATCACCACATCCAGCATCTCTGTACGGTTGTACATCTTTACTTTCCCGTTGGCAACCTGACGATTCAAAGCGGAGTAGGCACCCAGCAAAAGCTGTTGGCCCGTCTGGCCCCGTGCGTAGAAAGTTCTGGAAACCTGAGATCCCCCAAATGAACGGTTGGCCAACAAGCCGCCATACTCCCTGGCGAAAGGCACACCCTGCGCAACGCACTGGTCGATAATGTCGACACTTACTTCCGCAAGGCGATGTACATTCCCCTCGCGGGCCCTGTAGTCACCACCTTTGATTGTATCATAAAAAAGACGGTAAACGCTGTCACCATCGTTCTGATAATTCTTGGCTGCATTGATTCCGCCCTGGGCGGCTATGGAGTGCGCCCGTCGCGGACTGTCCTGAAAACAAAAAGCTTTGACGTTGTATCCCAATTCTCCCAAAGAGGCCGCCGCAGAAGCACCCGCCAGCCCCGTACCCACCACGATGATGTCGTACTTGCGCTTGTTGGCCGGGTTAACCAGCTTAAGATTAAACTTATGCTTGGACCATTTTTCGGCGAGCGGTCCGGCAGGAATTTTTGAATCTAACTTCATATACAGAATCTAGTGGAGAATATTAGTTTAAATACATCCAAACAGGAATCAGGGCAAACAATGCAGGTACCAATATTGAAAATGCTTTCCCGACGAAATTAATAACAGGGTTATACTTCATATGGTTTAGGCCGAGCGTCTGAAAAGCGCTGATGAAACCATGCCAGAGGTGAAACGCCACTCCCACCATGCAGAAAACATACAGTGCGACATACCAATCCTTCTCAAACCAATACGCCACAATCGTATAAATATCCCTGACCTCTTTTCCCTCATAGTTAACTGTAGGAATTCCACCATAATGCATCTGAGCCCAAAAATCCTTGAGGTGGATAACCAAAAAAACAAGAATGATGGTACCCAGGATTCCCATATTCCGGGAAGACCAGATCGACCTCGACTTGGTTACAGCATAACCTTCCGGCCCCCGTGCATTTCTGTTGCGGATGGTGAGCATTGTAGACCATAATATATGGATGAGAATGAAGGCAAAATTGCCTTTGGAGATGGTTTGAATGAGCGGGTTGGTGCTCATGAACTCTGCGTAAACATTGAAGGCGTGTCCCCCGTCATTTTTAAGCAACTGCAAATTCCCAATCAGGTGAACGAGCAGAAAGGAGATTAGAAATAGTCCTGTGAGCGCCATCACAAGCTTTCTCCCCAGCGTACTGGAGAACAGATCGAGCAACCACTTCATAGTAGGTTTAGGGGTTTGACAAGTGAATCAAAATTAGTTCTGAAAGCCTTACCAAACAAACCAGTCAAGGTCAGCCATCCTGCTGTCCGATCCCTTTTTATCCTTTAAATTTTGATCAGGAATTAATATTCCGGGCAACGGTGGAACTCTTCCTGAACTAAACTAATTTTACTCTTACCACTACAGAATTTTTCCATGTATTTGATCTTCGATACGGAAACCACCGGCGTTCCGCACAATAAGACCGCACCCATTACTGACCTTGAAAACTGGCCGCGGGTGGTCCAACTGGCCTGGGAACTCCACGATCGTAAAGGGGCACTGATTTCCCAGCACAACTACATTATCAAGCCTGAGGGTTTCGATATTCCTTACAAATCCGAACAAGTTCATGGTATCTCAACCCGCCGTGCCATGGAAGAGGGATCACCCTTGAAAGATGTCCTGGTGCCCTTTCTTGAAGATCTCTCCAAAACCGATGTACTGGTCGGGCACAATATCGAATTTGACGTCAATATTCTTGGGGCGGAATTCATCAGGCAAAAACTCAACACAGATAAATTACTGTCAGTAAACAAAGTAGATACAGGAATTGTTTCTGTGGAATTTTGTCAACTCTCCGGGGGCCCGGGTGGTAAGTTGAAGATGCCTCGCCTCTTAGAGTTGCATGAAAAGCTTTTTGGAAAGGGATTTGGGGATGCGCATGATGCTGCCTATGATGTGGCCGCCACTGCCCGTTCTTTTTTTGGGTTGATCAAAAGATCAGTGATCAAACCATTCGACAGTACTCTGGTGGAGGAAATTGAATATGAAGAACCCAATTTAGAGGCCGGCAATAGCAGCAAGCGAGAGAAAAAGAAAAAATCAAGCTATTCTTCCGACGGATCGGAAGCAGGACTGACCGACAAACCGTTTTACCATCTGCATCTTCACTCCCAGTATTCGGTTCTCCAGGCTACCGCCAATATACACGACCTTGTAGCAAAAGCCATCGAACAGAAGATGACGGCGATTGCACTTACCGACCTGGGTAACCTCTTTGGCGCATTCAAATTTGTAAGTGAAGCACTGAAGAACGGAATAAAACCTATCGTCGGTTGTGAGTTTTACCTCGCTGACGAGAGAAAGAAAACCAAATTCACAAAAGACAATCCGGACAAGCGTTACAACCAGGTGCTGATCGCGAAAAATAAAGCGGGATATCACAATCTTGCCAAATTGAGTTCGCTGGGATTCATGGAAGGCCTGTATGGAATTTATCCCCGCATCGACAAAGCACTGGTGGAGGAATATAGAAAAGGATTGATCGCTACTACCGGAAGTCTGCACAGCGAAATTCCTTACCTCATCCTCCAGGTGGGAGAACGACAGGCCGAAGAAGCATTTAAATGGTGGCACAAAACATTTGGTGAGGATTTCTATGTGGAACTAAACCGACACGGACTGCCGGAAGAAGATCACGTAAATCAGACTCTGCTTCGCTTTTGTCAGAAGTACAAAGTGAAATATTTTGCCGCCAACGAAGTGTACTACCTTTCAAAGGAGCAGTCAAACGCACACGATGTATTGTTGTGCATCAAGGAAGGTGAATTTCAATCCACCCCCATTGGCGAAGGTCGGGGCAAACGGCTGGGCCTCCCCAATGATCAATTTTATTTTAAATCCCAGGAGGAGATGAAAAGTCTTTTCCGTGATATGCCGGAGGCGATTGAAACCCTCAGCGAGATCGTGGATAAAGTGGAGGAATATAAACTGGAGCGCAAAGTGCTGCTTCCCAATTTTGATATCCCGAAGAATTTCAAAACCGAAGACGAATACCTCAAACATCTTACGTACGAAGGCGCCAAGAAAAGATATCCACAGGTTACCCCTGAAATAAAAGAAAGGATTGAATTCGAACTGGAGACGATTAAAAAAACGGGATACCCCGGATACTTTCTTATCGTTCAGGACTTCACCTCCAAAGCCCGCGAGATGGGCGTCAGTGTCGGACCGGGCCGTGGATCGGCAGCAGGATCTGTGGTGGCCTACTGCACAGGAATCACCAACGTCGACCCCATCGCCTATGACCTGCTGTTTGAACGGTTCCTCAATCCGGACCGCGTGTCACTCCCGGATATTGATATTGACTTCGATGATGAGGGTCGTGACAAGGTGCTGAATTATGTGATAGAAAAATATGGACAGAACCAGGTGGCGCAGATCATCACTTATGGTACGATGGCGGCGAAGTCTGCCATCCGCGATGCAGCCCGTGTGATGGAACTGCCTTTGGCTGATGCCAACAACATGGCCAAACTGGTACCGGAACGCCCGGGAACCACGCTGGCAAAAGCATTCGAAGAAATGCGGGAGCTGGAAGATATACGCAAGGGAACAGACAAACGCGCCGATGTACTGAAGCAAGCGATCATTCTTGAAGGATCCTTGCGCAATACCGGAACACATGCCTGCGGGGTGATCATCACACCGGAAGATATGACGAAGCTGATTCCTGTCTCCACTGCCAAAGATTCTTCCATGCTGGTGACCCAGTTTGACAATAGCGTGGTAG
>DAOMZK010000039.1:0-11127 GCA_035438035.1 Cyclobacteriaceae bacterium
GAGACGCTGCATGGACTTAAAATGGTCGATGAGGCACGTATTATCGCGCTTGACTGACTGACAAAGACAACCGATTACAGTATTGTTTATCTGCAGGTATTTCTCGCAAGCCAGGAAGAAGGAGGTCCTATTCATTTGCAGACCGCCATTATATTTGACTGTAACCTATATCTTGCCCGCCTGGCAGATCATGGTGTGGATACCACGGACGCCATGTTGTATTATACGGTAGACCGTTCCTGGGAAAGCGCAAAACAAGCGCTTGCAATAGGAAAAGCACTTGGAGAAAAGGTAATTATTATGAGCACTTCCACCGGGGGGACACTGGCCCTTGCACTTGCTGCGGAATTTCCTGATGACGTATATGCTTTAATCAATATGTCACCCAATGTTAAAATAAATGACCCGCTGGCATGGATAGGGAATAATCACTGGGGGGCCCAGATCGGAAAAATGGTTAAGGGAGAAAGTATCTATGCAGCAGGTGAAGATTCATTGTACAATCAATATTGGAGTAATCCATTTAGAATCGAAGCTGCGGCCGAGCTTGAAGAAATGGTGGAAGATAAAATGACTGCAGAGACTTTCAAAAAAGTGAAATGCCCTTCACTTTCTCTCTACTATTACAATAATGAGAAGCAGCAAGATCAGACTGTGGCGGTGAAGGCTATAATTGAGATGAACAAGCAGTTGGGTACGCCGGATTCCCTGAAGGAGGCCATAGCCATTCCTAATGCGGGCGACCATGTAATGGGATCGTACATCAAGTCAAAAGACCTGGAAGGTGTGCAGAGAGAAATCAGGAAGTTTGCGATTGAAAAGCTGAAGTTGAAACCGGTCAGTGAGTGATGCTTTTCAGATAAAGTTTTGCTTTCTCCAAATCTTCAGGGGTATCAATACACATACCCTCCTCAGCATCGGTCTCTACTGTCTTTATCCTGAAACCGTTTTCCAGCCACCGGAGCTGTTCAAGTGACTCGGCCTTTTCCAGTCTACCCACTGGCAACTGTGTAATTTTTTTCAATATGTCAGCACGATAAGCATACAGCCCTACGTGTCTGTAGAATACGGTGTTGGATAAAATATCCTTCTGATTGCCGTTTTGTACAAATGGAATGGGTGCGCGGCTGAAATAAAGTGCCTCCCGGTTCGAATTCAAAACAACTTTGGCTTCGTTAGGAGAAAGCAGTTGTTCCATTGTGATGATTTTCTGAATCAGCGTCGCCAGTTCTGTGGAACTTTCCAATGAAGAACAAAGCAAATCAATTTGATGCGGATCGATAAAGGGTTCGTCTCCCTGGATATTAACCACAAAATCATATGAAGATTGTTGAAGGATGAATGCCTCATAACAACGGTCTGTTCCGCTGGGATGCTTTTCGGATGTTATGGATACCAGTCCCCCGAATGATCGTACATGAACTGCGATCTCATCATGGTCTGTAGCGATAACAACATCAGTAAGTAATTTTGATTTTTTGCATTGTAAGTACACACGCTGAACCATTGACTTTCCGAGTAAATCAGCGAGTGGCTTACCCGGGAATCGGGAGGAAGCATAACGGGCAGGGATAACACCAAGAATTCTCATACTGTTTTTTTCTTTACCCGTAAACTGGAGCCTTCCATGCTGATTACTTCGATGCCTTCACCTTTTTCGATGTACTCGCCGCGTGTAAAAGCATCATAAATCGCGGTGCCAATCATCACTTTGCCACTGGGCCGCAGAATGGTAAAGGCTTCTCCGCTTTGGCCGATAAGGGCGGTATCATGAACATTGGTGGTGTAGCCCTGACTGGTTTCCTGGGTTTCAGTCAATGCCATTCTACGGAAAGCTTTAGTTTGTGTCAGTTTGGCGCCACCAAAGAATAATACGAGTGCACCGCCCGAAATCCCACCCAACGTGGCAAACATGGCGACGACAATATCACCAAGGGGTACGAAATCAAAATTGAAGTAATCATTGTTGAGCATAATGAGTACCAGAGAGCCCACAATCAGAATCAGGCCGGTCACACCGATCACTCCAAATCCGGGGGTGACAAAAATCTCAATGACCAGGAGAACAAATCCTATCAGCAGAGTCAGAATTTCCCAGTATTCTGCAAGTCCATTCAGATAGTAGGGCACCAGGTAGAGCACCAATCCGATGATGGCGGCAAAAAGAGGGAAACCAACACCGGGCGTTTGTAATTCGAAGTAAATTCCTCCTATGATTACCAGGATAAGTAATCCGCTGATAAATGGATTAAGAAAGAAGGCTATTATTTTTTCTATAGCGCCAAGTTTGAAATAATCAATTTCATACCTGTCTATGTAATTTCGTTTCAGTATTTCTTCAATCGACTGAACTTTGGCTTCGCAATATCCATGACCAATTGCCTCTGATGTGGTAAAGGTGATGACCTTTCCGGCCTGTTTGACACTATCGATAACTATTTTTTCATCCACCATGCCTTCGGCTATTCGCGGATCACGGCCGTTCTCTTCCGCTGTGGAGCGCATGATGGAGCGCATGTAAGATTGATACTTGTCGGGTGCAGCACCACCACCGGCACCCTCCACTACAGTAGCAGCACCTATGCTGGCACCGGGGGACATATAAATGCTGTCGCAAGCTATTGAAATCAATGCTCCTGCTGACGCTGCATCTGAATTGATGAACACCCAAATGGGCTTCTTAAAATCCATAATGAGGTCCACAATTTCCTTGGCATCAGTTAGTACACCGCCGTAGGTGTCCATATCCACAATGACGATGTCGGCTTGTGTTTTTTCTGCGTGTTCAAGCGATAATTTAACATACCGTAACATCCTGGGATCAATCTCTTCCTTTATCTCCATCACCATCACTTTGGACTTGTCCTGCCCAAAGAGAGCAGGCAGGGCACAGAAGAATAACAGTATGATTAGCAATTGGGCCTTCATGAGCAATTTTTTGTAAAAATAACAAGTAATTCAACCATTTGGGGTTGCACAGTGCACGAACGAAGTGGTAATTTTCGTTTGAATTACACATTATGTTTCAGATTATACTTTTTACACTCGGCAGCGCTTTGGCGGACTCAGATTCTCTCCGCATGGAAACGATTAATGGAAAGCCCTACGTCGTACATCAGGTAGGCGAAAAAGAAACACTTTACAGCCTTTCCAGGCGATATGGTGCAACAGTGGCGGGCATTCTGGAACAGAATCCGAATGCCGATGCCGGCATTGAGGTGGGGCAGATTCTGAAAATACCCTATACGGCTAAAGTAAAGTCAGTTTCTCCGGTGCAAACTGCTGATGGTATTGTGCATAAAGTGGCAGCAAAGGAGACTTTGTTTTCTATTGCCCGACAGTATAATGTGTCGGTCGATGATATTAAAACATGGAACAATCTGAAGGAAAACACTTTATCATTGGGCCAGGAGCTTGTGATTAAGAAAAAGACGGCAACCGTTGTGACTCAATCAACTACGGTACAGCCTACTGGGGCCAGAACCCATACCGTGGCTGCCAAGGAAACTCTCTTTTCAATTGCAAAACAATATGGCATGTCAATCCAGCAGCTCAAGGAATGGAATGGTTTGCAAACTGATGAGGTAAAACTGGGACAAATTCTGAGTGTAGCGGCGCCCGCAGGCACTGTAGTCAGCACAACAATTGATCCGGTAAAAGCGGTAACGCCTGGAGTTAAAACTGAAAACACTGTAAAGATTTCTGAAAGTGTATCAGGATCTGACGAAGCAAAGGAAACCGGGATGGCGGAACTCATTGAGGGGACACAAGGAAACAGGAAATACCTGGCACAACACCGAACGATAGCGCCCGGAACGATTCTTAAAATCAGGAACCTCAATACCAACCAGGAAGTATTTGTTCGGGTTACCGGTCCTATTCCAAACCCCAAAGACCAAACGATTATCTGCATCTCCAAATCGGCATATGATAGGCTCGGTGCGACAGAAGGCGCGTTCAGAGCAGAGCTTACGTATTATAAATGAGCTGGATGAAGGCCCTGTGCAATTTTGTCTTCATCTTTATCTATTCATCAGGGATTGCGCAGAACCTGGTTAACAACCCCAGTTTTGAGGAACATTTCCGCTGCCCAAATAATTTCAGTACCACCAGCAAGGAATTTGTGTTGCCGGGTTGGCGTTCTGCCAATACCGGTACACCCGACTATTACCATCAATGCAGTTGGGGAGATTGTGATGTCCCTTTCAATTGGGCTGGAGAATCGAATGCCCATTCGGGTTTAGCCTATGCCGGAATCTATGTGTGGAGCCGGCCAACCAATAAGCCGCGCAGCTACAGAGAATATATTCAGGGTGAACTCAAGGATGCGCTGATAAAGGACAAGCGCTATAAAATTGAATTTTATTTTAAGCTGGCATCTTATTCGGTGTACACCGTTGACAGAATTGGCTTGTTGCTTTCCGACTCTTCATTTGCCCTTTCAGGTGATCAGGTTATCACTGTTCCACCCACCCTGTCATTGGTAAGTCCTGAACCGATCACCAAAGGAGGATGGGAGCACGCTGAAATGGAGTATCGTGCGAGGGGAGGGGAGAAATATGTAACCATTGGAAATTTTTTTGATAATCTGAATACGCAGTTTACACAATTGGAATCCCGCAAAGGGAAAAGTACCATGTTGACCGGCAGCGCCTATTTTTATATTGATGATGTATCGGTTTTTCCACTGGATCCTGACCCCGTTCCAAAACCTGAGCCACTCGTATGGACCGATGGCCGTGAGATTAAAACGGAGGAGACGTACATCCTGAAGAATATCCAATTTGAATTCAACCGCTATGCCCTGCTCCCGGTTTCCTTTCCTGAGTTGGACAAATTAGCGACCATACTCAATGAGAGAATGTCCTGGAAAGCTGAACTCAACGGGCATACCGATGATGTGGGAAGTGAAGAATATAACCTGGAACTTTCCAGAAACCGCGCACAAAGTGTGGGAGACTACTTGAAGGCAAGAGGTATCGCCGCAGACCGGTTGCTGATCAACGGTTATGGCAAACAAAAGCCGCTGGTGCAATCCAAGGAGGATTCGGCCAGAACACTCAACCGAAGAGTAGAAGTGCGATTCATAAAATAGGCAAATCCTGAAGAAGTCGCTGCCCACAAAAGATTTAAAGGAATTCCTGGACACTAAAACGGACCAGTACAATCGTGCCGGATTTATCGTAAACGATCCGATTTCAATTCCCCATTTATTTTCTAAACGACAGGATATCGAAATTGCTGGATTTTTTGCCGCGATTCTGGCCTGGGGTCAGCGGGTTACAATCATTTCAAAATGTAAAGAGTTGATGGAGAGGATGTACATGACTCCATATGAATTTATTCTGCATCATAAACTGAAGGACCTAAAGAGACTGGAGGGCTACAAACACCGTACTTTCAATTCAACCGATTTACTGTACTGTATAGAATTCCTTCACCAATACTACCGGAGGCATGAGACACTTGAAGACTTGTTCCTTGCCGGAAATGATGCCAACGTTGAGAAGGGATTGATCCGATTTCACAGAACATTCTTCAGCCTTCCTGATTTTCCGGACAGAACCCGGAAGCATATTGCCACGCCTGAACGAAAGTCGGCTTGCAAGCGCCTCAACATGTATCTCCGCTGGATGGTGCGCAGGGATAACAGAGGTGTTGATTTTGGTTTATGGAGAAGAATTTCCCCGTCTCAGTTGGTTTGCCCCTGTGATCTTCATGTTGATCGAGTGGCAAGGAAATTGAAACTAATTGGGACCGGACCCCTGAATTGGCAGACCGCGGTGGATTTAACGGACAAATTGAAAGATTTTGATCCTGAGGACCCGGTGAAGTATGACTTTGCCTTGTTTGGGTTGGGGATTGAAGAGGGGTTTTAGTTTAAGGCTTTTAGATTATTATTTCCACGGTAGCAAATGCTCTATTCCATAATTCGTCTTCCCAACTGGGTTAGATCAGGCACAAACGATACTGAACAGCGAACCCATTCGCCGTGTAAGGGCGAAATATCTGTTCAACTTGTCACCGCCGCCCTTCTCAATCGATCATTAATTGCCCTTCCCAATCCTGAATTTGGTACTTCCTCTGCAATCACCACATCCACATCCATTTCATCGAATTGCCTCAGCATAGAAAAGAGATTACGCGCAGCTTCCTTCAGATCACCAGACCGGCTCAAAATAAGTTGATTCTTTGGCTGAATGCCTTCCAGATTGTTTTGGAATACCAGGACACCCGTACGGTCTTGCGAAACTAAAGCAGATAACTCCTTGAGATTACCCAGAATAAATTTTTTGACCGGTGAATAGTGACTTTTCAACTGACCGGGAGATTGTGGGTTTGAAGAAGAATGGGGCAGGACAGTTACTTTCCCTATCAATGATTCAATTTGCTCCAGGCTGATCCCGCCAAGTCTGTATAAAACCGGCGCTTCATTCTCCCAACCGATTACCGTTGATTCGATCCCGACTTCGCACGGACCACCATCGAGAACGTAAGGTAGTTTATCCCCCAGTTGCTGCTGCACATGAAGAGCAGTAGTTGGACTCACGTACCCAAAAGGATTAGCACTGGGAGCGGCAAGGGGAAATGAAAGTTGACTTAGTAATTCGAGTGTGAGGGCATGATGGGGACAACGCAGTCCCACACGCGGCAACCCTGCAGTAGCCAGATCAGGGATAATTTTATTTTTCTCCAGCAGCAAGGTAAGCGGCCCGGGCCAGAAATGATTGGCCAGTATGCGTGCCTGTTCCGGGATCGATTGTGCATAAAGTGAAGCCTGCTGCAAGGAAGAAACGTGCACGATCAGGGGATCAAAGAATGGGCGGTTCTTAGCTTCAAATATTTTAATGAGGGCGGTTTCATTCAGGGCATTGCCAGCCAGGCCGTAGACCGTCTCTGTTGGAATAGCGACTATGTCACCCTGTTCCAGGAGTTGTTTAGCTTGTTGAATATCTTTTCCCAGCAAGGCCATAATGTCTGCAAGTTGGGAAAAAATACAGGACTGGAGAAGAACCAGAGAATGACTTCTACTTTTTGAAGGCAAGGAATTTGTCCCGCATGCGCAACAAAGAACTTTCGAAGCTGTATTCTTCGAGCTTGCCCAGATCAACCCATTTTACATCATGTGATTCTTCGCTTACCACTATTTTTTCATTGATCGAAGCTTTATAAAGGAAACGGACGTCATAGTGATCATGCGCACCAAAATCTTTACGGGCTGGAATGGGATGGATGTCGACATCAAAGATCTCCGGTGTAACCAGCGTAATTTCCTTTAAGCCTGTTTCTTCGTTGGCCTCCCTCAATGCAACGCGCTCCACGTGATGGTCGCCGTCGGCATGTCCGCCGGGCTGTAACCACCGGTTGAGTTTGGCATGGTGAACGAGTAAGGTTTGCGACCAATCTTCAGAGACTATAAATGCCGATCCTGTAATGTGTCCCGGGAGATGGGTGCGTTCGTAAGCGTCAGGATGCCGTAGCAGTTCCCGGAAAAGACCAATGAATTTTAATTCGTCAGCATACACAGCAGCATATTCCTCTAGCATCTTCTCCAGGGGGTGACTATTGCCGCTCACTGAATAACAAGGGTCACTTTATTGAATTTTTTCTCTTCCAGTTTACCGGTCTGCTCACCGCCGCCGGCATTGTCTTTGTCGCCTTTGCGGGCAAGAACAAAATACGAGATGGCCTTTTGATTTTTAAATTTCACTACACCTTTGGCATCAGTAGTGCCTTCTGCTGCAGGATTTTTTTCTGTTTTATAATTCTCTTCGTTCTCATACAGTTGAACCATAACACCTTCAACTGTATTGCCCAATTCGTCCCTAACAGTGACGGTGAGACTGGTTTTGATGATCTGTGCATGTACAGAAGAAAAGGCAATCAGGGCAAAAGCAAAAACCGTTATCAATTTTTTCATAGGTCAGTGAATTTTATGAGTTTCAATTTCCTTCAGGATATGTTTTGAATAGTGAATGTTCAATTGATCTAATCGTGAAAGATGGGTTTCCATTCTTGACAGAAAATCGGGATAGTTTCTTCCGGCCCTTGGAGACCACAGCACTTCTGCCAGTGCACTGGCACGGGGATACACCATGTATTCCACGTAGTCGGTGTTGTCCATATACTCTGTCCACACATTTCCCTGGGCACCTAAAATGAATTTTGATTCATCTGCGTTGAGGGTTGAGGGCAAAGGATCATATCCATAAACTTTGGAAAGCGGAAGATAGCCTCCGATAGCCAGAGGCTCTGTCTTTGCGCTGTCCTGGTAATGATCAAAATAGCACCATTTGCCTGGCGTCATGATCACCGCGTGATTTTGCTGAGCAGCTTCGATTCCTCCTTTTTCACCCCTCCAACTCATCACGGTCGCATTAGGCGCTAATCCGCCTTCCAGGATTTCATCCCAGCCGATGATTTTTTTGGATTTGCCTGCCAGATATTTTTCGATTCGCTGAATGAAATAACTCTGCAGCTCATGTTCATCTTTAAGCCCTTCTTTTTTAATTCTGGCCTGACACCGGGGACAGGTCTTCCACTTCTCTTTTGGACACTCATCACCGCCTATGTGAATGTATTGACTGGGGAAAAGCGGGATGATTTCATCCAGTACATTCTGAAGAAATTCAAATGTCTCTTCCTTCCCGGCACAGTATACATCATTGAAAACGCCCCACTTTGTAGCCACAGCATAGGGCCCACCGGTGCAGCCCAATGATGGATAGGAAGCCAGTGCTGCCAATGAATGCCCGGGCATTTCAATTTCCGGAATGATGGTTACAAATCTGTCCTGGGCATACTTCACTACTTCTTTGATTTCATCCTGAGTATAGTATCCGCCGTATGGTTGGCCATCAAATTGCTCGGGCCGGTTTCTGGCGTGACCGATCAGGGTCTCTTTACGGAATGCACCTACCTCTTGTAGTTTGGGATATTTTTTAATTTCAATCCGCCACCCCTGATCTTCAGTAAGATGCCAGTGAAAATAGTTGTACTTGTGGAAAGCCAGCCAGTCAATATATTTTTTGATGAAGGACACTGGAAAGAAATGCCTTCCAACATCAAGGTGAAGGCCGCGGTATGCAAAGCGGGGATAGTCAGTAATCTCAACCAATGGAATTTCAGAACCTTTGACAGGAAGAAGCTGAAGTAAGCTTTGAATTCCATATGAAAGTCCAACCCCTGTGTTGGAGTGGATGGCAACACCGGATGTCGTTACAGAAAGGTGATAATAACCTTCAGGCACAAGTGTGTCATATTGAATAATTTGTAATGTAATGGCTGGTTCACCCGTCTCTGCGGTTGAAATGCCCCGTAAGGATAATTCACGGTCAAGGTAATGAGCCGCCATGCTGCTTTCGTCGTTGGCAGAATACACGAGTCTTGGCGAGCCCACGGACAATTGTCCGCCGGTAGATTGTACGGATACAGGCTGAGGAACAATAGCAATCGCGATGGAAGGTCTATGTTCTTTACAAGACAGAAAAACGATGCACAACAGTAAAATCAGAATCTTTTGCATGGCTGCATAGTTAGCCAAGTACATGCAAATTTAAAAGGGATTTTACTGCAGTCGGACAATAAATCCGTCAGCGCAACAGGGCAACGCCACCACGCTGTTCTTGTGTGCCGCGTTCCGGATGGAAGGAGCTTACGTACTTGATGACATACGCATACGATCCGCCGGGAAGCGGTTGACTGAGACTGTTGTTGAGACCGCCATTCCATTTAAAGTACCGGTCTGTTGAAGTATAAACCAACTCGCCCCAGCGATTGTATATAAAGATCTGGAAGTTGTCGGAGGTAATAAAAAATGTAAAAATGGCGAACTCCTTGTTTTCAGTTAATGAAGAGCTGGGTCTGAATGCATTCGGCGCGTCGATTTTGGGCAGACACTCGTTGCGTACTTCAGTAAAATCAGACGCAATACAGCCAAACGAGTTCGTCAAATCAACCCTGAATTTTCCCTGGCTTGTGGTCGTATATATTTGAGCAGTATAATTGATTGACAAATCATTTTTATACCAATCGTAGGCGCTGAATTTTCCGGGATCAAGATCAACCTGATTGGTCTTCGGATCCTTATTCTCGGGATCATTGCAGATAATTTCTCTGTCTCTGAGTTTACCCACTGGCAAAGGTGCTTTGGTGATGGATATCTGCGATGTTGATTTACATGTAGACTTACTGATTTCCACTTTATACGTACCGGCATTCGTCTGGCTGGTGGTTGAAGCTGTCTGACCGGCGATTATAGTATTGTTGAGGAACCAGGCGTAGGACACACCGGATGCACTGGTTACTGCAGTCAAGGTAAAAGGTTTGTTGTCATCACAGGCTGGTGTGGAGGTTAATCCTGAATCTACTATGCCTGTCACTTGCGCCACTTTAGGTGGATTCGAAGTGTAGGTACAGCCATTTAACGTGTTGCGCGCTTCAACCTGGTAGGATTGTCCGTTCTCAGGCAGGCCAATGGCTAGGAATTGTCCTAATCCTACCTGCGCAACACCTTGCAACCAGCGATATGTATAATTTCCAGCAGGAGTGGCAGACAGCACCACCGAATTCTGACAAGGATCACTCTGAGTGAAATTGACGGCAGGATTATCCAATTCTACTGTGATGGTCTGCGAGTTGGGACAAGTCCCGACACCACCAGATCCTACAACGGTGTAGGTCGCCGGTCCTAGTCCTGAAACCTGAATGGTGGCAATGTTACTCGGACCAACGATTGTGCCAGGGCCAGACCAGAGATAGCCGGTGGCAGCACCAGATGCGGTGATTGTGGGTGATGCCGGGTTACAAACAGAAGGAGTGACCGTCATGGCAAGCGGCGCCGCCGGTGCAATCACAAAATTATTTATTGTAAACACACATCCCCCTGGTCCCGGTTCTGTAAGTTGAATGGTGTATGTGCCTGCGGTGAGCGGTGCGGAAAGATTAAATGGTGATGTCGCGGCCAGTGTAGGTCCTGTCACGGCTCCCGTTCCGTTGTTGGTTACGGAATAGTTCAATGGGAAGGTCATTGCTGATGTTACCTGAACAGTTTCAGGATCACAGAAAGTTATCGGAGCTGCTGTTGCCGACCCAGGAGGAGCACTTGAAAGTCCAAAGGATTGTGAT
>DAOMZK010000040.1:0-11113 GCA_035438035.1 Cyclobacteriaceae bacterium
CTGTGCTGGTATTAAACGCACCTGACAATAGTTACTTGACGCTGAAAAGACTTCTACCAAAGATCAGAGAAGTACTCAGTACAGAACTACCAAATGGACCGATAGAAATTGGGGCTTAGGGCCAGCCGGCAACACTGTGCATATGCAATAGCGGGGTTCGCCCTTCACGTGAAGAGTTTTTTTTAAATTCGTTTACCCACGTGGGAAAATCCGCAGTTGGTCGGGACTTGGCATGCTTCGCATTTACCAAGCCCCCTAGAACCGTTACTGCATATACTCACGTTGCCAGCCATAGGGTCGGACAAATTAGTAAACCAATTGACAAACAAAAATTGACTTAACAAATGTGTAGCTATTGACAAATGACAATAAATGAACCAGTGTTTTTAACCTTTTAAATTAAATTGAGTTATGGACAAATTAGAAAGAGATGGGGCTCAGGAAATATTGGAGAGATCTTTAGCGGACGGAAAGCAGTTAACAAAGAGTCGAAGGTTTTTTCTAAGGACAGGAGCTTTGCTATCAATGCTTCTGTAAGCTCCCCTGAAGTTCGGGAATGGGTTACGGAATTGGAATCTAAAACTAAATGATGACCATGCGCCAGCCGGCAACAAAGTGTTTATGCCATGCGGGGGTTTGGTGTAGGTATTAAAAGTAATTTCTTAATTTAGCTCAGTGTCGGGGGACAGAGTCGTGCAGGTCGGGCAAAACATTTCGCTTCGCTCCATTTTCAAGCGCTCGCCCGCTACTGCGTATAGCCAGACGTTAGCGATCATGCTACGGAGGCAAGCAACAATTTTCGAAAAAAATAATGCAAACGAAATACATAAAATGAAAGCATTTACAAAAATTAAATATGGAAGTCCTGAAATTCTTCGTTTGGAAGAAGTAGAATTTCCTGAACTCAAAGACGGACACTTAATAATTAAAATATTTGCAAACTCAGCTAATCCAACTGATTGGCATATTTTGAGAGGTAAACCTTTTTTTGCTCGTTTTGCTTTTGGATTATTCAAACCCAAAGAGAAAATCCTGGGTGCTGATTTTGCTGGAAAAGTGGAACAAGTAGGAAAGCATGTGAGCCAGTTCAAGGTTGGAGATGCCGTATTTGGTGAATCCTTAACAGGTGGCGTTTTTGCAGAATACGCTTGTGTAACCGAAAATATTTGTGCCAAAATGCCTGATGGTACAAAATTTTCAGACATGGCTTGCTTGCCGATTGCAGGTCTGACTGCCCTACAAGCTCTAATCACCCACGGACAAGTCAAAAAAGGAGAAACAGTTCTTATCAATGGGTCATCGGGTGGAGTCGGACATTTTGCCGTTCAAATTGCAAAGGAATATGGGGCGAGGGTAACTGCAGTTTGTTCAAGCAAAAATGCAGATTTTGTCAAGTCATTAGGTGCTGATAGTGTTATTGCGTATGACAAAGAAAACATTCATCAACATGCAGGAAAATACAATCTTATTGTTGATACGAATGGAAACTTAAATTTTCAAGACTATAAACGAATGGGGCAACGCGGAGTAATGATAGGATTTACATCTATGAGACATATGATTTCAGTTCTTCTGAAAAAGGCATTTACTAAATTTCCGCTAGTCCAATTCACTGCCGAAGCCAACAAGAAGGACTTAGACACATTAGCATATCTAATCAAAGAGAATAAAATAAAAGTTCATATTGATAAGACGTTTTCATACGAGAG
This sequence comes from Cyclobacteriaceae bacterium, assembly GCA_035438035.1. Classification (GTDB taxonomy): domain Bacteria; phylum Bacteroidota; class Bacteroidia; order Cytophagales; family Cyclobacteriaceae; genus ELB16-189. The sequence goes on from DAOMZK010000040.1 coordinate 1,710, forward strand.
AATTCCAGAAGCAATAAGCTATATTGAAGCTATGCGAACAAGAGGAAAAGTTGCCATGATTTGGGGAAATGTGGACGATGATAATAAGGATTAAACAAGCAAAGGCACGAATCGCTAGCAATGAACTGTGCTTAAAACCAATAGATTTTTATGGCTACAAAAAATATTAGCTAAATATTAAATACATGAAACTGAGTGCATTTTTTTCTTACCAGATTATAGGGGCCTTGCTTTTGATATATAAGGCCGAATGCCAGGTAATTGGACATGGTACTTTATTAAATAAAACACTTCACTCTGTTATACTGAGTGACAATCGTGTTGGGCTGAATACGGAACGCAATGTCAAGATATATCTTCCTCCAGACTATAATTCCTCTGGCAAACGCTATCCGGTTGTTTATTATTTGCATAACTTCTACTCCAATAACGAGCAACTTTTTTCCGATGGTAGGCTAGTAATGCTCACCGAACGCGGCTTTGCAACAGGTGTGGTAAAGGATTTTATTCTCGTTGCTGCAGACTATAGCACAGCTGTTGTTGGTAGCTTTTACGAAAATTCGCCAGTTAGTGGTCGCTGGCTTGACTTTACTACCAATGAGCTAGTACCTTTCATAGATAGCCAGTTTCGTACTATTCCAAACCGGGGCAGCAGGGCAATAATCGGAAATTTTTTTGGTGGTCGTGGAGCACTTAAGCTTGCAATGACTCGCCCAGACATTTTCAGCGTAGTATATGCACTTCATCCTGTAGCAACAGGACAAGGTGATTTGCCTTGGGTATCATTAGATGGACTGGACTTTAAAAAAATGTATGAGGCAAAATCTCCTGATGATCTGAAAGAATCAACGCGAACTTTAATTTTTTTAGTAGTGTGCCAAGCGTTCCTTCCTAATCTTTCCAGACCCCCTTTATACTGCGACTTTTTATATGAACCTGATAAAAACGAAAAGCTTGTGTTGAACAGTGCAAATATGCAGAAAGCAAAGGTTGGCTTTCAACTGGAAGAAACATTACCTGAATCAGCTGATAACCTTAAGACCATGAGAGGTATAGCTTTTGACTGGGGACGTTTTGACCCGAACCAAGACCATGTAGTGGCGAACAGGGTTTTCAGTCGAAGGCTTGAAGATTTAGGTGTTGAATATGAAGCTGAAGAATATCGGGGGAATCCTTCTAACCGTTTATGGACTGATGATGGTCGATATTTCACCCGGGTACTTCCTTTTCTTGCCAGACACCTTGTGTTCGAAAAAAAATAACGCAAGCGATTCATTTTATACATTAAGGAACGGTACACAGACTTTGTTGACCTATGTCGGTCTCACAAGGTGGACAAGATTTATGCCTTTGGGTCTTCAATTACTGACCATTTTGACCCCAAGACGAGTGACATAGATGTTGTTGTGAAAATCGACATTGCAACCCATATTTAAAGAGCAACATTGACCGGACAAAGAAACTAATTTAAGACAGAGAAGGAGAGAAAGTTTTTGTCTGATATAACAAACTCAATCGAGTTTGATTGAGAATTTTACAAGTGGAATAAAATCATTCGGGGAATATTCAAAAGATCCCAAAACCAAAGGAGCCGTTGAAAGACACCTTGGAATCATCGGTGAAGCCGTTAATAAATTCTTAAGGGAGTCGGACGCTAACGACTTGAAGAACGCCTCACAAATAGTAAGTCTGAGAAATAGGTTAATCCATTCCTACGACAATGTTGACGACTCTATCATTTGGTCAATTGTGACCCGACATTTAAAACCATTGAAGGAGGAGATAACTAAAAAGATTGGGTAAGGCGGGCCAGCACCCAACTCCAGCTTTGCGTCATGCGACTTGACGACTTGAAATAAAGTTCTTTATCTTGGACAGGAAAGTTCAAACCGATTAAGATTCGGCAAAAAGGACATTTTTTAAAGTTTCACTTTCGAAGAACTACAAAGCGTTCCTGAAACCTATTTGAAGCATCTTGAGAACACGGACGGACTATTTGAAATTCGTATTCAACAGGGAAGTGACATTTTTCGAATATTCTCGTGATGAAAAGTATCGGTTCGTTCTCGGGTGCAGCGAAGGGGGAAATAAAGTTCGGGGAAATCCGAAAATGGTTATCGAAAAATGTCTTTTGAATGCATCGGCCCACAACAAAACCTAAACGCAATTGCGGGGAAACGTTTGCCAATGAAAAGTAATTTTTGATCGATCTTTTTATGAAAAGAATACTAATCGCGGGACTTTTGGTTTTTATAGTTAGCAATCTTGTCGGACAAGATAGTGTTAACCTGGCAGGAAGATGGAAAATGGAACGGTATGACGCCTTTGATAAGGTTAAGGACACACCCGCATATCTTTTAGGTACGGACGAAGAGATTCAGAGATATGATGATATTGTTAAATTGTTGCTGGATAGTACAATTTATGACTTCCGGCCAGACGGAACCATGTTCTACACTGACATGGAGAATCAAAAGCTTGTCACGAGAGAAGCCCGGTGGACTGTTCATGATAGCATCCTATATATTAATGAGTTAAAGAGACCTTATAAAAGAGAAGCAAAAATTGTTTCGCTGACATCTTCCTTGTTAATTATGACACCCATAATTGACGGAAAAGCGGGTGACTCTAAAATGACTTTCAAGCTAAAAAATAAGGAGTAAAATCTATCGCCAACAAGATGTCCATTTGGTTATTGGGTTATTTGGAGATTTGGAGATTGGGTTATTTGGTTATTTGGTTATTTGGAGATTTGGAGATTGGGTTATTTGGAGATTTGGAGATTTGGTTATTTGGTTATTTGGAGATTTGGTTATTTGGTTATTTGGAGATTGGGTTATTTTCCTCATCCCAACTCACTTGGATTTGCGCCAAACTTCTCCTTAAAGCACTTGGCGAAGTAGGACATATTTCTAAAGCCGGCCTGGAGGGCGATTTCACTCACATTCCCCGCCCGCTGCTCCAGCATACTCTTTGCACGATCCAATCTCATGTTTCTTATGATCTCATTCGGTGTTTTTCCGGTGAGGGCTTTCAGTTTTCTGTATAATTGAACCTGGCTCATCGCAGTTTCTTCAGCTAAAGTATCAACACTGAAAAGTGCATCAGAAATGTGATTTTCAACAGCGGTCAATACTTTTTTTAGAAATTGATCTTCAAGCGATTCCAATTTCAAATCATTGGGCTTAATCACTTTGGCGACTGAAAATTTTTCGCGTAGCAAACGCCTGCTTTCAATCAGGTTTTGGATTCTGGCCTTCAGTTCGACCATCTCAAAGGGCTTGGCCACATAGTCATCCGCGCCGATTTCAATTCCTTCAAGCCGGGTGCCGGCATCCACCTTCGCGGTTAGCAGAATCACCGGGATATGGCTCGTTCTTTCATCGGTCTTTATTTGTTTGACCAGCTCCATGCCGTCAACACGGGGCATCATCAGGTCCGAGATGATCAGGTCGGGCAATTCTGCAAAAGCAACGTCAATCCCTTCCTGGCCATTATTGGCGAATGATAATGTGAAATCCTTCAGACCACCGGCCAGGTACTTTTGGAGATCAACATTATCTTCTACGATGAGTACGTGATGACTTTCTTCTGAATGAGTTTTAACCGGTTCAGGTTTGATTTTGGGCACATCCAGTCCGGTGAAGTCATGTCCATTTTCCCTGAAGTCTGCAGGTCGTTCAATGATTTCCCCGGAACCCAGATGTATGTTTCCCAGCGGCAAGCTTACCGTAAATATGGAACCTTGTCCGTAGCTGCTCAATACTTGTATGGTTCCATGATGAATCTCCACCAGTTCTCTCACGAGTGCCAGACCGATTCCAGTTCCCTCATACTCCTTTCTGGAGGAATCACTGACCTGGTAGAAACGGTCGAATATCCGGCCCACCTTGTCTTCTTCAATGCCGATGCCTGAATCGGAAACTTCGATTTCGACAAAACCCTTCCTGTCATCAGCACGGTCCGCCACTTTGCAGATGGCAATTGAAACAACACCTCCTGCAGGCGTAAACTTGATGGCATTGGCAAGCAGGTTGGTGACAATCTTTTCGACTTTGTCGGCATCAAACCAAAGTGAAATCTCATCCGGTGCATCAAATTTGAATTCAATTTGCCTGGATTGGGCGATGCTCTGAAACTGAATGGATAATTGTTTTACAAAAGAGACGATGTCCTGATTCGAGACTTGCAATTTGAGCGTCCCGCTTTCCAGCCGGGAAAGATCCAATAATTGATTCACCAGGTTGAGCAATCTTGTTGCACTTCGCTTCATGACCATAAACTGTTCCTTGTCGGCGGGCTGAAGTGATTTGTTGATTTGCTCCTGGAGCGGGCCCAGCAGCAAAGTAAGGGGCGTCCGGAATTCGTGAGAGATGTTGGCGAAGAAATGGGATTTGGCGACGTCCAGGTTTTTCAATTCGGTCTCACTTTGCTTTAAGGCTGAATTTTGTTCCTCTATTTTTTGTTTTTGGGAATTGATCAACTGATTCCTTCGACTCAGTTCTTCATTGGCATTTACAATCTTTAGTTCAAAGATTTCATTTTGCCGGAACAGGTGAGTTATGTTTACATAGATGAATAGTGATGTAAAAATTTTAGCCAGTGAGAATAAAATAAAATGGTAATTGTAAAATTCAAGATCGGCCACTGATATATTTTTGTTTCTGAAAATGATCTGCTCACAAATAAAATTGGTCATGATGCTGACGATAAACAGATACAGGATAAGTTTTCTGTTTTCTTTAGCATAGTAAATCAAGCTTGGGATAAGCACAATTACCGGCAACAGGAGTGTATTGATGTAGTACATCTCCAGATAATTCAGTTTTATAAAAATAGGGGAGACAAAGAATGTAAGGATAAGGCTGAAGGATGTAATAATCTTGGCGGCTTCAATCCATTTCAATTGTAAAAGCGCAATTGCCAGGGCTCCGAAGATGATTAATTCAACCTGCCGTATCGATCCCGCTGACCAAAAGTGGTCGATGCGGTAGTCCATAAAATAGTCGTGAATAAGGAAGATTATTCCGGTGAGAATGAAAATCAGGTTAATGATGTAGGTAAGCTGCTCCTTTCTTCCGATTAGAGCATTTGGAGTTAATCGCATCATCCTTAGGCTTGCGGTGGGTGAACTGGCCCCGGAATACAAGGATTAAGGTTGCATATTTTGGGTGAAATCGCAAATGATTTCGATTGGAATAGGGGGTTCACTGAATGACCTTTTGGCCCCGTTGGAGCTGCAATGAGACAACTTTCGGGCATTTCTGACACTATTCTTTCAATTTCCAACACAGTTCTTTCAAGCTGTGCTGAGGGGGAAGAAGGGGTTCTATATTTCGCCCAAGGCCTTGCGCATATGCCAGGCGATTCGATAAGAATTAAAACTGTTTTTATGGACAACAACAAATCAGGCATCCAAACAAGTTTTCTGGCGACGGTCAGGAGCAGGATTCCCAACCACACTTCCTTTCCGGATGAATTAGCAGAATTGCTCAGCATCAGTCGGGATAGTGCTTACAGGAGAATCCGTGAGGAGACGATCTTATCCCTTCATGAAGCGAGGATTCTATGCGATCGCTTTAACGTGTCCATTGACGCGCTCATGTCGCACGATTCAGGAAACGTATCCTTTGAATACCGGGCGCAGAATGCTTCTGGTCTTACCTTCGAAACCTGGCTGGAGTCCATCTTAGACAATCTGGCCTTGATTGAATCTGTACCGGGAGCTGATATGATCTGGCATTCGAAAAATCTGCCGCTCTTTCATTATTTTCAGTTTCCGCGTCTTGCCGCTTTCAAGCTTTTCTTTTGGATGAAACTCTCCAACGGTGAGGATTTTGGCAATAACAAATATGACGAGCGCCAGGTGGGATCAAAGATGATTGGTATGGGTGAAAAAATATGGGAAAAGTATTCCCGGCTTCAGAGTACAGAGATTATCAGCCGCGAACTCATTAATACCACCCTGCGCCAGATTGAATATAGCCATGACGTGGGGCTCATAGACAAAAATCAGGCTTTGGGCCTTTGTAAGGATTGTACTGAAATGATGAGCAACCTTCAGGGTCAGATTCAACGGGGTCTCAAAAGAGCAGAAGATCGGTCGCCATCGGGTGGAAAGTTTGAAGTATATCTGAATGAACTGCTGATCGGGGACGACAGCATCCTTTTCAGGATGGGAGACAAGCAAACCGTGTTCATGACCCATAATAATTTTAATATCATGTCCACCAGCCACCAGGCATTTTGCCAAAGGACGGAGCAGTTCATGGATTCCATCATCCGCACTTCTGTATTAATCAGTCATGCTGCGGAGAAAGAACGAATGAAGTTTTTTAACTGGGTCAATAAACAGATTGAGGAATTGAAGTCCACGATTAGCGCATAGTCAATTGACGGTGTGTCGCCAATGGTTAGCTCAGGTTGGCTACGAAAGAATTGAAGAAACCGAAGACCCTGAACTGAGTTTCGACAGGGCAATGGAAACCTATCTGGCAAAAGGCTACACCAAAGAATGGATAAACCAACGACTGAAAAGCATTGAGGTAAGAAAGGAGTTGACAGACGAATGGGAAAAACGGGGAGTGAAAAGAGGAATGGACTTTGCCGTTCTCACAGACATCATTACGAAAGCTTGGAGTGGAAAGACTGTAAAGCAATACAAGAAGCATAAGGACTTAAAGAAAGAAAATCTTCGCGACCACATGACCAACTTGGAGCTGGTTTTGACTATGCTTGCAGAAGCGACCACCACAGAAATTTCGAAGGAGAAAAAACCCAAGACGATTGATGCTAGCGTTGGCCGTCATGCACTTCAAGAACCCGGCAATCCAGATGCGGATGCGCTAATGCTTTCAATCACCAACTCTCCCTTGCCTTCGTTCCGTGGCTTATCATAGGCCGTTACTTTGATCACAGTGCCATTTACATTTTCATTTGTAACCGTAGTGATGTATCGCCAGAGTTGACGCTTCCTGGGACTCGGTGAGGCGTTGCCACGCTCAAGTACCTTGCCGGTAGCATCGATAATTGACACCCTTACTTCTATCACCTTGAAGTCGTCAGTGGCTTTGATGCGGATCATCTCACCGATGGCACCGGAATATCCTGGCACCTTAATGTAATGAACTTCCGGTGGGTTGAGAAAATCGCTGACAGCCACACGGAAGGCAGCGTTCTTGTTCAGGGTAATTCCTTTTTTATACTCAGCTTTCGACTCGGGATCTTTCATTTCACATTTCGCATAATGCGTGGCTTCTCTGAATCTTTCTTTCATGGCCTTCTGCTTGTCCGAAATGAAGCGGCGTTTTGAGGGCATATTGGTCATGAGCACCTGTCCCTGCCAGTTCTTGTAAACGATGGTATTGCCCAGTTTTCCGCTGGCGCCCTGGAGGAGGGGATTGTTCCGGACCTTTGTCATTGCCGTTGTAGTTTGAAGATTACACGATCAACCATGCTGTGTAACGGGTAAGTATCTATTGGGTTAATACGATCTGCAATCATTGTGCGATCGTCTTGCGATCGTTCTGCGATCTCCCGGCTAATTTTATGGATTTTTGAAGGAAATTCGATGTTTTGGATGCGCAAAAAGCGGGAATTAGCCAAATTTACAGGTTCCAAGGAAGACCTTCCGTACCGCACGCCTGGTTGTCACCGGGACATTGGGTTCGACTCATCCAAGACGAATAATTTAACGTGCAGGTTCATAAAACCTCCAATAAATGTTGAAGAATTTTCAGTGTACATAAAGTTGTTGAACAGCCTCGTTTGTATAAATCCCAAACTTATCCCTGACGGGCATTAAGAAGATTAAACTTTAAAAGGCGCAAATAAGGCTAAAATGACCTATTCAACCTCAAAAAATCTTCAAAAAACCCCTTTGGAAGCTGTCTGTCTTTAAATACCTTTGCAGTCCATTTTTAAAAGCGGTAATTAAAGAGACAAAATTAAATGCCTACCATTCAGCAACTCGTAAGGAAAGGACGCAAGAAACTGACTTTTAAGTCAAAATCACCCGCCCTTGACTCCTGCCCGCAACGCAGGGGTGTATGTACCCGTGTGTACACCACAACACCAAAAAAGCCTAACTCTGCCCTTCGCAAAGTGGCTCGTGTGCGGTTAACCAACCAAAAGGAGGTTAACGCCTATATTCCTGGTGAAGGCCACAACCTACAAGAGCACTCCATCGTGCTCATCCGCGGAGGTCGTGTGAAAGATCTTCCTGGTGTACGTTACCACATCATCCGTGGTGCACTGGATACTTCCGGTGTGAGTGGCAGACAACAAAGCCGCTCCAAGTATGGTGCCAAGAGACCGAAAGCCGGTGCCGCTGCTGCAGGAGCAAAAGGTGCTCCCGCTGCCAAAGCCGCAGCTCCCGCTAAAAAATAATCGCTAAGAAGCCATGAGAAAATCAAAACCCAAGAAGAGATATCTTCTCCCCGATCCGAAGTTCAACGAAACGCTCGTTACGAAGTTTGTGAACTACATGATGGAACAAGGAAAGAAAAGCGTTGCCTACAATATATTCTATGATGCCATCGGTATTGTAGAGAAGAAGTCTGGCGGAGAAAACGGGCTGGAAGTTTGGAAAAGGGCCATGAACAACCTGATGCCTGCTGTTGAAGTGAAAAGCCGCCGCGTGGGTGGGGCTACCTTCCAGGTGCCGGTGGAAATTCGCCCTGAGCGGAAAATCAACCTGAGCATCAAATGGCTCATCGACTACTCCCGTGCTCGCGGAGAAAAAACGATGATGGACAAACTGGCTGCCGAGATCATCGCTGCTGCCAAAGGTGAAGGTGCGGCCATCAAGAAGAAAGATGACACACACCGCATGGCTGAAGCGAACAAAGCATTTTCACATTTCAGATTCTAAAAGAGAATGGCAAGAGACCTACGATATACGCGCAACATAGGAATTGCTGCGCACATTGATGCCGGTAAGACCACTACCACGGAACGCATTCTGTATTATGCAGGGGTAAATCACAAAATCGGAGAAGTGCATGATGGCGCCGCTACCATGGACTGGATGGAACAGGAGCAGGAGCGTGGTATTACCATCACCTCTGCCGCCACTACGGTTTTCTGGAAATTCAAAGGCAACGACTATCACGTTAACATCATCGATACACCCGGTCACGTGGACTTTACCGTTGAGGTAAACCGCTCCCTGCGTGTATTGGATGGATTGGTTTTCCTTTTCAGCGCTGTTGATGGTGTGGAACCGCAATCAGAAACGAACTGGCGCCTGGCTGACAATTATAAAGTGGCCCGCATAGGCTTTGTTAACAAAATGGACCGTGCAGGTGCTGACTTCCTCGGCGTTTGCAAACAAGTAAAAGAAAAATTAGGCAGTAAAGCGGTAGCGTTACAGTTACCCCTCGGTGCAGAAGATAATTTCAAGG
>DAOMZK010000041.1:0-11053 GCA_035438035.1 Cyclobacteriaceae bacterium
AACGGAGGAGATTATTTGCCACGGATTTCACTGATTAACACGGATAAAAAATTCAAATGTTAATATATGAATTAAGAATGGCCTCAAATCGCCAAGACAAATCGGGGCATCCGTGGTTTTTGTTCGATGCAACAGCATTACTAATTCACATCCGTGAAAATCCGTGCAATCCGTAGCAAAAAAAATCCCTAATGGAAGGGTTAACTAGACCCCTTTCGCGATATCGATAAAATCTCTTGCCTTTAGCGAAGCGCCTCCAACGAGTCCGCCGTCTACATCGGCACAACTGAAAAGCTCTTTTGCATTGTCTGGCTTTACACTGCCGCCGTATAAAATCGGAATGCTTTGCGCAACGGCTTCACCATACTTTGAAGCAAGTTGCTTGCGAATCACCGCGTGCATGTCCTGGGCCTGCTGCGAGGTGGCGGTTTTGCCGGTGCCGATCGCCCACACCGGTTCGTAGGCAATCACTACTTTTAAAAGTGCATCGGCGGAAAGATGAAACAAGCTTTCTTCCACCTGCTGGCGCACGAGTGCTTCATGCGTGCCCTTCTCGCGGATCTCCAGCGGCTCGCCGCAGCAAAAAATAGGGATCAATCCATTGGCCAGTGCTTTGTCCACCTTCTTCGCCAGCAAACTTCCATTCTCACCAAAATACTGTCTGCGTTCGCTGTGGCCGATGATCACATAGGGAATAGCCATCGACTTCAGCATCACCGCTGAAACTTCGCCGGTATAAGCGCCTGAATCATGTTCGCTGCAGTTCTGCGCGCCAACCGCAATGTCTGAACTTCCCAGTTGTGTCTTCGTTGGCACGAGGTAGGGAAAAGGGACACATAGTACCAAAGTCACTTTGCCTGTTACTTCTCCACAGAGGCGGATCACTTCATCTGTCAGCGCCCTGGCTTCGTCGAGTGTCTTGTTCATTTTCCAGTTGCCGGCTACAATTTTTGCACGCATGTTGAATGAGTTTATTATTTCAGATTTTAACTACTTGTTATCAAACTTTAAGATGTCGGTCGGCTTTTCACGGGTGAGCCGGTAACTTTTTACCGGACCTTTGTATGTAATGTGAACCAGGTTGGACTGATCGTCGTGTGTCTCCTGAATGACGGTATTCGTGACCTCAATGCTCTTTATTTTTTTCACATTTTCTATTTCGAGATAACAAATAATGGCCAGGTCTTCGATCTCATGCGCAAGGTATTTAACCATTGCAGGCTTGCCATCCAGTTTGATGCGGAGGTGTTCATTGAGATAGGCACTGACCAGTTGGTCGGTTGTTAATCCTCCACCCGGCTGAAGCAAATCCAATGATTCCTTTTTCACCTTGCTGCGTATGGAAAGTTCAAGATCATCGATAAAAATGCGGGAGGTGATCTGAATCGCCTTGTTTTTTTCATTGTACTCCACCTCTGTTACTGACACGTGCATCGGGTGAAGGAAGAAAAAAGCTATCAGGTGAAAAACGAGCATGCTCAAAAGTAGAACAGTTCACGCAAAGGCGCAAAGAATGCATTTGCAACAGATGGCACAGCGGAATACAAGATTCGAAGTAACACTTCTATCTGAACTGTCTTGGCGGATGCGTCTCGCATTCCGGCATCCTCAGGAAGTGAAAGAATTGACTCGTGCGGCCGCCAGGGGGTTCCCGGCACTCGTTGTGCTCGGCCAGGTAAGACATTCCATAGTTTGGCTTAGTAGTACTTATCAATTCACTTTGCACCTTTGCGTAAAAAAAATCAAATATTTTCACCGAAGGTGAAACATGAAACTGAACACTGCGGGGTTGGACATTCCATAATCTGTTGTCATCTTTGGTTTCTTCATTTCGGAATACATGAATGAATTCTCACTTTACTTTATCCTCGGAAAGGATCACATTCTCGACTATGCCAACGGCTACGACCACATACTTTTTGTCGTCGCGCTTTGTGCCGTCTATCAAATCACAGACTGGAAAAAAATCCTGATTCTCGTCACGGCGTTCACCATCGGTCATTCTGTAACACTGGCATTGGCAACCTTGTCTATCATTTCAGTAGACTCCAACCTGATCGAATTCCTGATTCCCCTTACTATTTTTATTACTGCATTGTCCAACCTATTCAGGAAGGCGGAATCACTTCCCCAAATGAGGGTACAGATCAACTACTGGTTTGCCCTGTTTTTCGGACTCATCCATGGAATGGGCTTTTCCAATTACCTCCGGGCCCTTTTGGGTAAGGATCAGACCATTTTCACCCAATTGCTGGCCTTTAACGTCGGGCTGGAATTCGGTCAAATAATAATCGTTGGGATTTTTATGGCGGTTAGTTTTATTGCAATTGAGAAAGCCGGCGTAAACCGAAGAGACTGGAAAATGATCATTTCATCGGCCATCGCAGGCATCTCACTCATATTGATCAAGGACCGATTGTAAACTGTAACCCTCGTCAAATCGACCAGGCTTACCGCCTGAAAAACAACCTGAAACCAAAGACCTAATTCTATCTTCTATGAAGAAACTATTACTCCTTATCGTGGCATTTTCATGCAGCACAGTATTTGCCCAGGAAGTGAAAACGGAAACGCCCAAATGGAAGGGTAAGTTTGAACAGTTAGATCAGCTTCTTCCCACACCCAATGAGTACCGCACTGGCTCCGGCTCACCAGGACCAAAATACTGGCAGCAACGCGCCGACTATGTCATCAATGCAGAACTCAATGATGAAAATCAAAGCATAACGGGTTCTGAAACCATAACCTATTACAATAACTCGCCCGATGTGTTGAAATATCTGTGGCTGCAGGTAGACCAAAATATATACGAAAAGGACAACATGACTTCCAAGACCAACATCACCGTGGTGAAGGACTCTTCGAGCACGAAGAGTATGGCTTCTGATCTTGGTCTCAACGATTTCGACGGGGGATTCAAAATCAAAAGTGTGAAAGATGCCAGTGGAAATGCACTTAAGTTTTTCGTCAACTATACCATGATGCGGATTGATCTCCTTCAGCCCTTAGCCGCAGGACAAAAAATTTCATTTTCTGTTGACTGGTATTTCAACATCCATGATCGTATGCGCGGCGACTCACGAAACGACAGCCGCAGCGGAATGGAATATTTTCCGGAAGACGGAAATTATTCTTACATCATCGCACAGTGGTTTCCCCGTATGTGTGTGTATGACGATGTGGTAGGATGGCAGAACAAACAATTCCTCGGACAGGGTGAATTTACGCTGACATTTGGCAATTATGAAGTGAACCTGACTGTTCCCGCCGATCACATCATGGCTGGAACCGGGATGGTGCAAAACATCAAAGAAGTGCTCACGCCTGCTCAATATGAACGGTTTGAAAAAGCAAAAACATCTTTTGACAAACTGGTAATTATCGCTACACAAGCTGAGGCCGTTGAGCGTGAAAAAACGAAATCAAAAGAAAAGAAAACCTGGCGATTCAAAGCCGAGAATGTGCGTGACTTTGCTTTCGCCACTTCGCGCAAGTTCATCTGGGATGCGCAGGCTGTAAAAATCGGAGACAAGACACCGTTGGCTATGTCGTACTATCCGAAAGAAGGAAACCCACTTTGGGAGCGCGAGTCCACCAAAGCAGTGAAAGCAGCCATCACCACCTATTCCAAATACACCATTGACTATCCTTATCCCCATGCCACCTCGGTTCACCATGCTTCTCTTGGCATGGAGTATCCGATGATCTGTTTCAACGGAAGAAGACCCAACAAAGACGGCTCCTATTCCGATCCTACCAAGTGGGGATTGGTCGGTGTGGTCATACATGAAGTGGGACACAATTTCTTTCCGATGATCATCAACAGCGATGAGCGTCAGATGACATGGATGGACGAAGGCGTCAATACATTTGTGCAGTACCGCACGCAGGTTGAAAACTATCCTGACATGCCCCAGCAAAGAGGTCCTGCAGACAAGATTGTTCCCTACATGAAAGGTGATCCGAGTGTAAAACGTCCCTTGATGGTAAACTCAGAACAGGTGATTCAATTTGGACCGGAACAATATGCAAAATGTGCTACCGGCTTGAACATGCTGCGTGAAACCATCATGGGTCCTGAGCTTTTCGACAAAGCTTTTAAAGAATATGCTCAGCGCTGGGCGTTCCGTCATCCCAAGCCGGCTGATTTTTTCCGTACGCTGGAAGATGCGTCTGCGGTAGACCTTGACTGGTTCTGGCGTGGTTGGTTTTATTCCACGGATGTTTGTGATCAGTCTATCGACAAGGTCAAATGGTATCGTGTCCGGAAAGATCAGAATAGCGTAGAAAACAAGGGAAAATCCGTTAAGAAAGGCGATTTGACTGCATCTTCAAGTGATGGCAATCCCAATGATTTCAGTGGTGGTCCGCAGCCCTTTTCAGTCATCCCCACTGATGCGCGTTTGTATGGCGACTTCCTTAACCGGGTGGATGACAAGGCGCTCATTTCCAAAATGGAAAACAAAAATTTCTATGAGGTTACACTCACCAACAAAGGTGAGTTGATCATGCCGGTAATCATTGAGTGGACGTATAAAGATGGTACGAAAGAACTGGAAAAGATTCCTGCTGAAATCTGGCGCACGAATGAAAAGACAGTTACAAAAGTCTTCATGAAAGACAAAGAGGTAACCAACATCGTGCTCGATCCTAAACTTGAAACTTCAGACATCAGCACCGGTGACAATGTCTTCCCAAAAACTGCAGCCCCGAATAAGTTTGATGAAATAAAAAAGAAGACCAACTGAATAAAAATTACTTACATAAAACCAGAAGTGTAATGAGAAAAGTTATTGCAATTAGCGTTGGAGTTTGGATGGCTACTATTTCTTTTGCTCAAAGGTCCCAACCGGAACCCCAGCAACAAAAATGGCAGGGAAAATTTGAGCAGTTGGATCAGATGCTGCCGACACCCAATGGTTACCGCAGTAGTTCGGGTGCCCCGGGTGCCGACTACTGGCAACAACGTGCTGACTATGTCATCCAAGTTGAACTGAATGATGAAAATCAATCCATCACCGGGTCAGAAACCATTACCTATTTTAACAACGCGCCTGAAGATTTAAAATTCCTGTGGCTCCAACTTGATCAGAATATCAACGAAGCCGGAAGCATGACCAACAAATCTTCTCCGGGAAGAATCCGCGACTCCATTCCGGCAAAAATGATTGCCACTACATTAAATACATTTGATTACAAGGGAGGATATGCAATCAAATCAGTGCGGGATTTGACAGACAAATCCCTTCCTTATATCATCAACAATACCATGATGCGCATTGATCTACCGCAGCCCTTGAAGAAAGGTGAGAAATTCTCATTCAAGGTGGAGTGGTCCTACAATATCAATGATATGATGATGATCAGCGGACGCAGCGGGATGGAATATTTCCCTGAAGACGCCAATTACATTTATTTTATCGCACAATGGTTTCCGCGCATGTGCGTGTTTGATGATTATGAAGGATGGCAAAACAAGCAATTCCTTGGCTCCGGCGAGTTTGCCCTGACTTTTGGAAATTACAAGGTGAGGATCACAGTTCCCTCCGATCACATTGTGGGAGCATCGGGCTGGCTTCAGAATCCCAAAGAGGTTTTGACTAAAGAGCAGATTGAACGCTTTGAGAAGGCGAGAAACACTTTTGACCAGCCTGTTTTTGTTGTAACTGAGGAAGAAGCGAAGAAAAATGAAAAGGAACGTTCAAAGAAAAAAAGTACCTGGGAATTTCATGCTGAAAACGTAAGGGATTTTGCTTTTGCATCTTCACGTAAGTTTATCTGGGATGCCATGGCCGTAAAAAACGGAAGCAATAATCCGCTGGCACAGTCCTTATATCCCAAAGAAGGCTATACCCTCTGGTCAAAAGAATCTACCCGCGCGATAAAAAATACACTGGATGTGTACTCGGCGAGGACGATTGATTATCCTTACCCGACAGCGTATTCTGTGAACTGGGTAGGTGGTGGAATGGAATATCCCATGGTTTCATTCAATGGAGGTCGTCCTGCCAAAGATGGCACCTATAATGAACGGACCCTCACCCGGACGGTATCTGTGATCGTGCACGAAGTAGGCCACAATTATTTTCCAATGATCATCAATTCCGATGAAAGGCAGTGTACCTGGATGGACGAAGGATTGAATTCCTTTCTTGAAAAGGAAACCATGCGTGAACGCTATCCCAAACTGGACCACACCGGAAATACACCGAAGGGAATTGTGAATTTCATGAAGGGCGATAAAAATGTAATGCGCCCGGTGATGGCCATGTCCGACAACCAGGGCAGGAGTTTTGGTCCAAATGGATACAACAAACCTGCAGCTGCATTAACCGTCCTTCGTGAAACGGTAATGGGGCCTGAACTTTTTGATAAAGCGTTTAAAGAATATGCCCAACGTTGGGCCTTCAAACATCCGAAGCCTTCTGATTTCTTCCGCACCCTGGAAGACGCCTCCGCTGTTGATCTGGATTGGTTCTGGCGCGGATGGTTTTACACTACTGACAACGTGGACCTGACCGTGGATGAGGTGAAATGGTACAGGGTAAAATCAACCCAGGTCGATCCTGAAAAGAAAAATGTAAGTGTTAAAAAAGGTGATTTAACTGCGGGTACCTCAAAGGAAAAAGCCACAGACTTCAGTGGGGGTGCCCAGGAATTTACGGTGACCAATACCCCTGAACAAGACTATCGCGATTTCAAATCACGACTGGACGACAAAGCCATACGTCAGAAACTGGAGGGAAAAAATCTGTATGAAGTCACCCTGAAAAATACAGGAGGACTGGTTACTCCTGTAATTATTGAATGGACCTTTAAGGATGGATCCAAAGAAATCGAAAGAATTCCTGCTGAAATCTGGCGTAATAATGAATTCGAAGTCAAGAAAGTATTTGTGAAGGAAAAAGAAGTGGTCAATATTGTCATTGATCCCAACCTGGAAACCGCAGATACCAATGTGAGCGACAATGTATTCCCTAAAAAGGCAACTGAGAATAAGTTTGATCAGTTCAAAAAAGGAAAATAGTCCAGGTTAAAAAATAGTTTTCCCGCTGATTCCACGATGTCTGCGAAATCAGCGGGAAATTTTTTACCTATCAGGAAAAGAATTTTCCCACCTTATTCAAGTCTACATTCCCGCCTGAAAGAATAATCCCCACATTCTTGCCGGCAAATTTTGATTTCTCTTTCAGCACCGCCGCAAAGGGAACGGCACATGAAGTCTCCACCACAATTTTTAGTCTCTCCCAGATCAGCCGCATGGCGGCGATAATTTCTTCATCCGTTACCGTGATGATTTCCCCCACATATTCCTTAATGATGGGAAAGGTTTTGTCACCCAGGGTGGTGAGCAAACCGTCGGCAATAGTATCGGATTGCGCCATTTCAATTTTGCCACTTTTCATTGAGCGGAAGGCATCATCTGATCCTGCGGGTTCACCGGCAATGACAATGGTGGAGGGGGAAAAATAATGGGCCGCGAGCGCTGTGCCGCTCAGTAATCCACCACCTCCCACCGGCGCTACGACGAAATCCAATTTCCGGGCCTCCTCAAAAAGCTCCTTCGCCGCAGTGGCCTGACCCTCCATCACATCATAATTATTGAACGGATGTATTTCCACTGCTCCCGTCTTCTTTACTACTTCCGCCAGTGTGCTCTCCCTGGCTTCGAGGGTGGGTTCACATTCAAAAATTTCCCCGCCATAAGCACGCACCCCTTTCTTTTTTATTTCTGGTGCCGTTCGGGGCATCACGATGTAGGATTTAATTCCAAGAATCTTTGCCGCCCTGGCAAGCGCCTGTGCATGATTTCCCGATGAGTGGGTGGCCACTCCTCTTTTAAGTTGTTCCGGACTGAGCTTCAGTGCGGCATTCATCGCTCCCCTGGATTTGAAAGCACCTACTTTTTGAAAATTCTCGCATTTAAAAAAAATGTGACACCCCGCGATTTCATCTATAGAAGCACTGGTAAGCACCGGGGTATGGTGAACGTAAGATTGAATGCGCTGATGCGCAGCTTCGATGCCAGACTGAGTGGGTATTGCCGTCATTTCAGATTTGTGCTTTAAAATTATTCAATCCATTTTACTTTTTCTTCCATGGATTTTCTCTTGCTGTCTGTTTTTGCTTTGGAAATGCCGACGTGAAAAAATCCGATCAGGCGGTCTTCCTTGCCCAGTCCAAAAAATGCTTTTGCTTCCTCAAAATAGGTAATGCCTCCGGTGCTCAGGTAGGCGCCTACACCATAGGCAGCCGCCGTGAGGTACATATTTTCAATCGCGCAGAAGACAGCTCCCAGCTCCTCTACTTCCGGCACGCTCTTCCTTTCATCGCGCTTCATGCCCACTGCAATAATATGTGAGGACAGCAAGGGTTTGGTCAACAGTGATTGGAATTTATCCTCCTTGAATGTCCCATTCCGTTCGGTAACAATTTTATAACATCCCGCCTGAAATTCTGCGAGCTTGTTCAATCCATCGCCACTGAAAACCACAAATTGCCAGGGTTCAGTCAACTTGTGTGTGGGTGCCCACCGGGCATTCTCCAGAATCTGAACGATTACTTCATGACTTACCTTCTCCCCAGTATAGTCCTTGGGAAAAACCGATCTTCTGGATCGAATGAGTTTATTTATCTGGTTAATGTCAAATTCCATCAGGCTGACTTTTTCGGCTAAGTTAAGTTTTATATCTTTTGCCCATGCGCCTCCTTATTATCCTGTCCATTATTCTTTCTTCCTGTACATCCTCATTGTACACTGCCAATACAAGGAATGCTCCACTTTTCAGGGACCAGGGCGAAGCGCAGATTTCCGGATACGTTTCTTCCGGTGGATTTGAAGCTCAGGGTGCATATGCTTTTACTGATCATATTGCCGCTATCGGAAGCTATGCATATGGCAGTTCAAAGCAATCCAGTCCAACGGACTATACACATAAAAACAGCAACGCGGAAATTGGAATTGGATTGTTTGACAGGACGCGCTCCTTCCGGTATGAGGCATTTGTCGGATATGGATTTGGTGAAGTCACTGATGCGGGTCAGTACTATTTTTTTGGCCTCAACAATACGGTCATTGCCACCGCTAAAATGACGCGTTTATTTTTACAACCTTCCATCGGAACCAACAACAAAGACTTTAATCTCATTTTTACGCCACGGCTGGAATGGGTGAATTTCAGTGAGTTTACCACAGCCACAGCCAGCGCCAAACCCACAGACAAGGCCCCTATTTTTCTTGAACCTGCCCTGACATCAAAACTCCGCATCAGCGGAAATATTCACGCAATATTTCAACTGGGTGTTGTGTTCCCCTTTTCCAGCGATGTTTTTTATGAGTACTCCAAGCTTCAGGCTACCCTTGGCGTTCAGATTGATACGGGTGGATTGCGTACGAAAGTATATTGATCAGTCTGAATCAAACTCAAGCCGCGCGATTGACGACAACCGTCTTAATAAGATCCTTGATTGTTGAATCCGGGGTAATCGCTATTTCAGGAAGTTCTACACGCAGTCTTCTTTCCGTTTCATACATGATCCAATTCAGTTCAATGGGTGTGGCGCCCATGGATTTAAAATTGGTGTTCCTGTTGAGGGGCATTTGATTTACGCTCAGCACATTTTGCAGCACCGATAACACTACCTTGTTTACCATAGTCTGATCGTTTTCAATTTTAACCATTACGAATTTATTCCCGGAATAGTTTCCGGATTACAGACGCTGTAATTCATTTTTTTATTTTATGAATTCCCCCCTCACGGCGAAATTAATTTATACACCACCGGTGTAACCACTCTCGAGAGCAGTGTCGAACTGATCAATCCGCCAATTAAAACGATTGCGGGAGGACTTATGAGCGGATTGGTCCATATCGCGATCGACATAAGTCCAGTGGGTGCCTATACGCGTATGAGAAAGTAGTAGTATTGGAAGAAGCCGGACTTCACCCGCATCCCGGATGGCTTCCTCAGGGGCTAGCCCTGTTCTGTAAATTTTCACTTTTCTTTAAATAAATTTTAAAAAGGCCTTTTCCGTACTGATTATAAGGCTTTTGCTTTCTACCTTGGTCGCCATGACCTATGATTTTATCATTGTAGGAGCAGGATCAGCCGGCTGTGTCCTTGCCAACCGTCTCTCTGAAGACCCGGAAAAAAAAGTTTTGCTTATTGAGGCAGGTGGTAAAGACCTCAACCCCCTGATTCATATTCCCGGGGGCTACATGCGGCTCCATCACAGCAACGTCGATTGGAATTGTTATTACACCGAACCGCAGCCCCAACTCAACAACAGGAAACTGTATCATCCCCGTGGAAAAGTGCTGGGTGGTTCCAGTTCCACCAATGCCATGGCCTACATCCGGGGTCAGCAAGAAGATTATGACGGATGGTCATTGTTGGGATGCCCTGGCTGGAGTTTTCATGATGTGCTTCCCTATTTCAAAAAATCCGAACACAACGAACAATTTGAAAATAAATTCCACGGACGGGGCGGGCTGATGAATGTTACACAAGCCTATTGGCATCATACTGAAATCGGAAAAGCTTTTATTCAAGCCTGCACTGAAAAGGGAATTCCACACAATGCCGATGTGAATGGAGGATCGCAGGAGGGGGCTGGATGGTTTCAATACACCATGAAAGATTCCATGCGAATGAGTACCGCGAAAGCATTTCTCACGCCTGCCCTGCATAGAAAAAATCTTACGGTTATTACCGGCGCGTCTGTCCTGCAAATATTAATTTCCTATGACAAGGCTACCGGGGTTGAATTGCGCACGGGAAAAAATAAAACCGAGAAAATAAATGCCACCTGTGAAACTATTCTTTGTGGTGGGGCATTTGAGTCACCCAAATTGCTGATGCTTTCCGGTATCGGTCCAAAAGATGTGCTGGAATCTTCCGGAGTAAAAATCAAAAAAGAACTGCCGGGAACCGGAGAAAATCTGCAGGATCATCTGTTCTTTCCGGTGAGCAGCTTGTGCTCCAAACCCATCAGCAATAATCACTACCTGCCACTCCACCGGCAAGCCATTGAAGTGGTTAAATATTTTTT
>DAOMZK010000042.1:0-11051 GCA_035438035.1 Cyclobacteriaceae bacterium
TGGATGCCAATTCGCTCGGAGAAACGACCATCAAATTATTTGATTTTAGTCCCGGCATCTCTGGTAAAACGGTATGGCTTGATTCCAGAACAATTGAATTTCAGCCTGCCGCCCGCCTCCAATCGGGCCAGGTATATGAAGTGGAATTCGGGTTGTCTAAACTCGTCGGGGATGTGCCTGGTGATCTGAGCACATTCAAATATTCTTTTCAAGTTATCCCCCAGAATTTCGAACTGACTGTCGATAATATCAGGCCGTATGTAAAGACGGAACTTAAAAGGCAAAAAATTGAAGGCGCTCTGCTCACCGCAGATTATGCAGAGAGTGATGCGGTTGAAAAATCCCTTTCCGCCCAACAGGGAGGCAGGTTACTCTCCATTCAATGGTCGCATACCGGTGAAGGGAAACACCACGGATTTACAATTGAAGATGTTTTACGCAATGATAAACCAGATCAGGTAACGCTGACGGCTACCGGCACCAGCCTTGGCATTGAACAAAATGAGACGCGCGAAGTTGAAATTCCTGCGCTCGGCGATTTCAAAGTGGTGAATGTGAAAGTGGAGCAGGGGGGGACACAACATGTGATTGTTCAATTCTCTGATCCCTTGAACGAAAAACAAAATCTTAGCGGCCTTTTGAGAATTTCGGATATCCAGTCGCTGGATTTTGAAATCAAAGACAATGAAGTGCATGTCTTTCCTCCGGTTCGTCAAACCGGTTCAAAGAAATTGAGTATTGAGGCTGGTGTCAGGAATGTATTGAACTATAAAATGGGAGAAGGCTCCGAATTCGATGTCCTCTTCGAACAGGTGAAGCCAGCCGTGCGATTTATAGGAAGGGGAAATATTCTCCCCAGCACCGACGGACTTGTACTCCCTTTCGAAGCCGTAAGCCTCAAGGCTGTAGACATTCAGATCATCAAAATATTTGAAACCAACGTACTTCAGTTTTTACAGGTAAATGAATTCGACGGCAATCAGGAACTGCGTCGGGTAGGACGTCCATTGATCAAGAAAATGGTTTCCCTGGAAAATTCCGGTGTGAGTGATCTTTCAAAATGGAACCGCTTTACGCTGGATCTCGCACAATACATTAAAGCTGAACCTGGCGCTATCTATCAGGTGAGAGTCAGTTTCAAGAAGGCCTATTCTGCTTATGACTGTTCGGGTGAAGAATCGGGCAGCGAAACCACAACAGGACTGGAAGAACAGGATGACTGGAGCCAGGCCGAAGGCGAGGACAGCAACTGGGATTACTACCAGGAGTATTATTATGAGGGTGAGTATCAATGGGAACAGCGGGACAACCCTTGCAACGGCTCTTACTACAACAACAGCCGAAGTGTAACCCGCAATGTGATTGCCTCCGACCTTGGCCTGATGGCGAAAAGAGGAGGTGATGGCAACACGGTGGTGTTTGTTAATGACCTCAAGACCACCAAACCTTTAAGCGGTGTGCTGATAGAACTGTATGATTTTCAACAAGAAGTAATCGGTTCAGCCACGACGGACGGAGATGGTAAAACGGTTATTTCGGCGCGGCAAAATCCTTTCGCGCTGATCGCGAAAAGTGGAACGCAAAGAGGGTATATCAAATTACAAGATGGCGAGTCACTCTCCCTTAGCAATTTTGATGTGGGCGGCGAACAAGTCAGTAATGGATTGAAGGGATTTTTGTACGGTGAGAGAGGCGTTTGGCGCCCGGGTGATTCCCTCTACCTTTCTTTTTTACTGGAGGATAAAATGAAACTGTTGCCGGCGGCTCATCCTGTGGTGATGGAATTGCAAAATCCGCAGGGACAAATCACTACGCGCCTTGTTCGTTCTGCTTCTGAAAGTGGTTTTTACAAATTTGCCACCGCCACCACCGAGGATGCACCTACAGGTAATTGGACGGCTCGTGTAAAAGTGGGGGCTGCACAATTTTCGCAGACTGTAAAGATTGAAACCATCAAACCCAACAGATTGAAAATCAATCTGGACTTTGGTAAGGATAAAATTACAGCTGAAAACAACAATGTCTCCGGCACATTGAATGTGAAATGGTTGTATGGTGCCCCGGGCAGAAATCTCAAAGCAGAATTTGAAGTACTCCTCACCAAAGGCGAGACTAAATTTGCACAGTATCCCGAATATATTTTTGATGATCCGGGAAAAGATGTCACCAGTGAAGTCAAAAATATTTTTGAAGGGTATACGGATGATGATGGAAATGCAAGCGTTAATACTTCGCTTGAAGTTTCGGATTCACCTCCGGGGGTATTGAATGCAGTCTTCAGGGGAAAAGTTTTTGAAGAAAGCGGCAACTTCAGCATTGACCGGTTCAGTCTTCCGTTCTATCCTTTCGCTTCCTTTACAGGAATTCGTTTGCCCCAGGGCGACAAAGCCCGCGGCATGTTGCTCACCGATACCACTCATCGTGTTGATGTCGTAACGCTGGACGCCGATGGAAAAGGCGTTTCGCGAAATGAAGTCCACATGACGATTTCCAAATTGTCGTGGCGCTGGTGGTGGGACAATGCCGAAGACAATGCCAATTACATGTCGGGTACGAACAATGAACCGATTGCATCCGGCGTAATCAGCACAATCAATGGCAAAGGGAGCTGGAATTTCAAAGTGAAATATCCGGAATGGGGTCGCTTTCTTGTCAGGGCAACGGATCCGGTTTCGGGGCACAGCACAGCCAAAGTGGTGTACATCGACTGGCCGGGTTGGGCGGGAAGAGCCCGGAACGAATCAGCAGGCGCAACGATGCTTTCATTTTCATCAGATAAACCGGCCTACAACATTGGTGAAAAAGCAATATTGGTAATCCCCGGAAGTGAACAGGGACGTGCGCTAATCAGCGTTGAAAATGGAAGCCGGGTGATCGAGACCCATTGGCTTGAGACACAGCCTGGAGATAATCGCTTCAGCTTTGAGATAAAGCCGGAAATGACACCAAATGTTTTTGTCAGTGTCACTTTACTTCAGCCATATGCACAAACATTGAATGACCTGCCAATTCGGATGTATGGGGTTATTCCTATTTCAGTCGAAGATCCCCAGACACACCTCACTCCGGTTATCTCTATGCCGGACGAACTGGAACCAGGTCAGGAAGTAACGATAAAAATTTCTGAAAAATCAAAACGCAAAATGGCCTACACCGTGGCCATTGTCGAAGAAGGACTTCTTGACATTACACGCTACAGAACACCAGATCCCTGGAACCGATTCTATTCGCGTGAAGCACTGGGCGTAAAAACCTGGGATATCTATGATGCGGTGATGGGTGCCTTTGGTGGAAAAATTGAAAGACTGCTGGCAATTGGTGGTGACATGGAAGCCAAAAGCAAGGAAGACGATGCCAAATCTAACCGGTTCAAACCTGTAGTTAAATTCCTTGGACCCTTTACGCTGGATGGGGGCACGAATGAACACAAGTTTACAATGCCGCAGTACATCGGTTCGGTGAAGACGATGGTTGTCGCAGGATATGAAGGAGCCTATGGCTCTGTGGATAAGGCAACTCCAGTCAGGAAGCCGCTCATGGTGCTGGCTACCCTTCCGCGTGTACTCGGTCCTGAAGAAAATGTCAAATTGCCCATTACCCTTTTCCGAATGGATAAAAATATTCGCAATGTGAAAGTGGAGTTGAAGACTTCAGGGCCAGTCACGCTTGTTGGAGAATCTTCACGCACAGTCACAATGGATACTGATGATGTAACTTCTGATTTTGATCTCGCTGTAAAAAGTGAAACCGGCATTGCAAAAATTGAAGTCACCGTATCCTCAGGCAGCAACAAAGCGTCCGATGTTATCGAAATTGAAATCCGGAATCCGAATCCTTCAGTGACCAAAGTGACCGAAGCACTACTAGAGCCTGGCAAAAGCTGGAGCTCTAATGTTGTGCCTGTCGGTGTTACCGGTTCAAACACCGGAATTCTGGAAGTATCATCCCTTCCACCCATCAACCTGGGCCAGCGATTAAAATACCTGATGCAATATCCTTATGGATGCATTGAACAAACCACTTCATCCGTATTTCCACAACTCTACCTGGATTTAGTGAAAAATCTTACAACGGAAGAAAAGGCATTGACGCAAAAGAATGTTCGCGCCGGTATTGAACGCCTAAAACTGTTTGTTACCTCGGATGGCGGCTTTGCGTATTGGCCAGGCAACCAGGATTCAGATAGCTGGGGATCCACTTATGCTGGTCACTTCCTTTTAGAGGCTGAAGCCAAAGGATACTTTGTGCCGAATGAAATGCTGAAACGCTGGAAGAAATATCAAAAGGCTAAATCAACAGAGTGGAGAAAGAATAAGGAGTATCAAAGCAGTGAGCTCATTCAAGCCTATCGTTTATACACACTCGCGCTGGCAGGCAATGCAGACCTTGCTTCGATGAACCGTCTTCGTGAAATGGGCAACCTGCCTGTTACATCGGCATGGATGCTGGCCTCTGCATATGTCAAGGCAGGACAACCTGAAGCTGCAAAAACGCTCATTGCCAATCTGCCTGTGAATGTGAAGCCCTACCAGGAAATGGCTTACTCCTACGGCGATGATACAAGAGACAAAGCCATTATTCTCGAGGCTTTACTTTTGACCAACGACCGAACAAAAGGATTTGAACTGGTAAAGGATATTTCAGCATCACTCAGTAATTCAAATAATTGGATGAGTACGCAGTCCATCGCATGGAGTCTCAAGGCTGTAGGCATGTTTGCCGGAACAGGAAAAAAAGAACCATTGAAGTTTAACTATTCTTATAATGGGAAGGACGTTCCTGCAAGTACGGACCTCACACTTGCACAGATTGCCCTCCCCATGGAAGATTTGAAATCAAATACATTGAAAATTGAAAGTCAGAGCCAGGGAGCTTTGTTTGTGCGGGTGATTACGGAGGGTATACCGGCGCGGGGTCAGGAAGAAGCTGCGGCAAATAATCTTGGCATAACCATCAACTATACTGACAAAGATGGTGCTGGCATTGATCCCACCAGTCTTGAGCAGGGTCAGGAATTTATTGCCTCCGTTTCTATTACAAATCCCGGAGCAAGGGGTGCTTACAAAAACCTGGCAATCAATCAGATTTTCCCTTCAGGATGGGAGATCAATAATCTCCGGCTTGATGAAGCCGAAGACCGACTGAAGAGTGACAAGGCAACCTATCAGGACATTCGCGATGACCATGTCTACACCTACTTTGATATTGGTCCCAATCAGCGCAAGACATTCAAAGTGATGCTGACGGCCAGCTATGCAGGAAAATATTATCTCCCGTCGGTAAGTTGTGAGGCGATGTACGACCACAGCATTTACGCTCGGACCAAAGGACAGGTAGTCGAGGTGACTAAACGGGTAGTGCAATAAGTATAGTGCAATTAATTTCTTTGTAATTTTGCCTTCTGAATTGCTCCAATGACCTCAAAAACTGACTTTCGATTCTCTACCGGGCCGGAACCGCACCGCGGCCGCACGCTGGAAATATTGGTGAAGCACCCCGGTGTGAAGAAATTGATGGGGAAAAACCCGATGACCATTTTCGCCATACTGGGCCTTGTCGGCGGTATGGTGGGTGGCGCTTATTTGCTGAAGGATTCTTCATGGTGGATCATCGTGGCGGCAGCCTGGCTTCTCGGAGCTTTTGCAAACCACGCCCTCTTTGTAATGATTCACGAGTGCACGCATCATCTTTTGTTCAAAAGGAAATCATGGAACCTGGTTGCCGCAATCATAGCCAACCTGCCGCATACTTTCCCCAGTGCTATTTCATTTGTACGCTACCACATCAAGCACCATTCTTTTCAAGGCGTCCATGAATTGGATGGCGATCTGCCCGATCATTGGGAAGCCAAACTGATTAATAATTCTTTTTTTGGAAAGGCTTTGTGGCTCTTGTTCTTCCCGGTTTTTCAGGCGATCCGCACATTTCGCCTCAAAGAGATTAAGCCGGTGGATGGATGGATTGTAACCAACTGGATTGTGCAGATCGCGTTCAATGTAGCGATATGGATGTTCTTTGGCCCGAAGGCATTTTTCTTTCTGATGTTCAGTTTCTTTTTCTCTGTCGGCCTTCATCCGTTGGGCGCCCGCTGGATCCAGGAACATTATCTTACCCTGGATGAGAAGCAGGAGACCTACAGTTATTACGGTCCCCTCAATGCGCTCGCATTTAATGTTGGCTTTCACAATGAGCATCATGACTTCCCTTCCATACCCTGGAATAAACTTCCCGCATTGAAGCATGAAGCCCCGGAGTACTATGAATCATTAAAATCGCACGACTCCTGGACGAAACTGTTCCTGAGATTCCTGTTTGACAACAATATTTCATTGTATATGCGGATTCTCCGGAATGAAAGAGGAAAAGTGGCCCTGACCGATGAATCCAAACCGGATGCAGAACTGGTGGCGAGAGAAACCACATTGGTAAACTGAAAATGAACAAAACCATTTTCCTTCTGCTTTTTGTTTTATTGATCAGTACCTGTACTGCTGCTCAAACTCCATCTCCCCAGGAAAAAAAAGTGCTTGATCTTTCAGTACGAAAATTCAACTGGCTGATTGGGAAGCAGTATGATTCTCTCGAAACATTGTTGGATGACCACATCATGTATGTTCACTCCAACGGTTGGGTTCAAAATAAACGGGAAGTTATCGATGATTTGAAGTCCGGTAAGTTGAATTACGTTAAAGTGAACGTCAAAGAAGCTACCGCTAGAATTTACGATAAGGCCGCCATTGTTAATGGGACGGGCACGATTGATGGCATGGTGGAAGGTAAATCTTTTGTACTGGATCTCCGGTACACGGAAATCTACATACTAAAAGGAAAGAACTGGAGCTTCGTTTCCCGTCACGCCAATAAGATGCCATGACAAAATTCTTCAGCAGAAAAAAAAATATTCTGCTGGGAATCACCGGAGCTCTCCTTGTTGGTTATGTATTCTCTCTCCCTGAAAGACTTTTTAATGATCCGCTGAGTTCTGTTCTGCTGGACAGAAACTATTCCTTGCTGTGTGCTTCCATAGCCTCCGATGGACAATGGCGGTT
Source organism: Cyclobacteriaceae bacterium (assembly GCA_035438035.1). GTDB lineage: Bacteria > Bacteroidota > Bacteroidia > Cytophagales > Cyclobacteriaceae > ELB16-189. The sequence goes on from DAOMZK010000042.1 coordinate 7,050, forward strand.
CCCTGAAATACAGGAAGTGCCTGAAAAATTTTCAAAAGCACTTGTAGTTTTTGAAGACAAAAGATTTTGGACACACCCAGGCATGGATCCGGTAGCTCTCAGCAGGGCCCTCCGACAAAATTTTCAGTCAGGACATATCGTCAGCGGCGGAAGTACATTGACGATGCAGCTCATCCGGCTATCACGTCACAATCCGCCCCGAACCGTTTTCCAGAAAACAATTGAGATCATCCTGGCCACCCGCGCCGAACTGCGTTTCTCAAAGAAGGAGATCCTCAAGATGTATGCTTCTCATGCTCCTTTTGGCGGCAATGTAGTGGGGCTGGAGGCTGCATGTTGGCGGTATTTCGGTAGTAGTGCACAGGATATCTCGTGGGCTGAAGCTGCCCTTCTGGCTGTGCTCCCCAACAATCCATCACTCATCCACCTGGCAAGAAACAGGGATAAGTTAAAATTGAAACGCGATCGTCTGCTTGCCCGACTTTTTGATTCCGGTGAACTGGATGAGATTAGTTATAGACTGGCGGTCGCCGAACCTGTACCCGATCAGCCAAAAGCTTTGCCCCGATTGGCGCCGCACTGTCTGGACCGTCTGAAACAGGAGGGATATGATCAGCGATTGATTCATTCCACTATCGAACAAAGCCTTCAGGAGAAAATTGAAATGGCTTTGGACGACTACTACCAAAGGATCAGTGTCAATCAAATTTATAATGCTGCTGTCCTTATCCTTGATATAAAAACAGGTGAAGTGCTGGCCTATGCGGGCAACACGAAGGCGGGTCGCGATCATCATGAAGACGTTGATGTTATCCGTTCGCCCAGAAGTACGGGCAGTATCTTGAAGCCTTTTCTTTATGCCGCACTTTTGGATGAGGGAAAGATACTTCCGGGTACACTGGTGCCAGATGTGCCCACACTCCTCGGTGGATTTGCGCCCCGTAACTTTTCGAATCAATATGATGGCGTGGTGTCGGCAAACCAGGCTTTGATTCGTTCGCTCAATATTCCAGCTGTGCTGGAGTTGAAAGAGTACCGCTACGAAAAATTTTATGATCTGTTAAAGAATTTGAAAATGAGTACACTGCGGGAGTCAGCTGATCACTATGGATTGTCGCTGGTCCTTGGCGGTGCGGAAGGTACACTGTGGGATATTACCGGTATGTATGCATCGTGCGGCAGAACCTTGTTGAACTACTTTGAGCGACCCGGAAAGAACCGATATGACAAAGGAGACATTCATCCGCCGGCCCTGGTGTTCCAGAAAAATAATCAAGCGATACAGTCAGTTGATTTGGAACCCAATTCTTTTCTCAGTGCCTCCAGTTTATGGTTGACTTTTGACGTGTTGAGAGATTTATACCGCCCAGGTGAAGAAACGGGGTGGCAGCATTTCAGCAGTTCAAAACCCATTGCATGGAAGACGGGCACCAGTTTTGGTTATCGCGACGGTTGGGCCATCGGCCTTAATACAGAATATGTTGTCGGTGTTTGGGTTGGCAATGCAGATGGTGAGGGGAGACCGGGACTTACAGGTACGGAGGCAGCATCACCACTCATGTTCAATGTCTTTTCAATGCTGCCAGGACAAGGCTGGTTTCAAAAGCCAACTTCTGAATTGGCTGAAACCGCGGTTTGCATCATCAGCGGGCAACGAGCATCAAGTTATTGTGAAAAAACAGATACCATTCCGGTTCCAATTATTGGATTGACTTCGGGATTGTGTAGCTACCATCAGTTGATCCACTTGTCCAAGAATGAAAAGTTCAGGGTTCATAGTGAATGTGAGCCACTGGACCAGATGGTTAGCAAGCCTTGGTTTGTGTTGCCTCCTGTACAGGAGTATTATTATAAGACAAAAAATTTATCTTATCGCTCCTTACCGCCTTTCCGGAAAGACTGCCAGGACCCGGCTACTGTGCCTTCGATGGGATTGATTTACCCCAGGGAGGATTCAAAGATATTTTTACCCCTTCAGTTGAACGGCCAGTCAGGCAGTACGGTCTTCCAGGCTACGCACAGAAATGCTTCAGCAATGATCTATTGGCACCTCGATGGTCAATTCATTCAGGCCACCCAGCGGTCGCATAAACTTACCCTCGCCCCACGGGAAGGGAGTCATTTGCTAACACTTGTTGACGACTCGGGTGAGACTTTGCAGCGCACTTTTGAAGTCATTTCCTCCCGATAATGTAATGTTTTTACTGAAATTGAATAATTTTATCTGGTTCTTCACTATATTATTGCGTAGTCTATAATAGTCATGCGAATGAAAAATGTATTGTTGGCATTCATTCTTTGCACAATTGTTCCCTTTGTGAACGCGCAAAGTATCTCCGGCGAGAACTATGTTATTGTGATTGGTGCTTTTTCAGTGAAAGAAAATGCCGATCGATTCAGCAAACAGGGGAAGCAGCAAAAGCTAAATGCTAAGGTTGAAATCAATAAATTAAAGAATCTGTATTACGTCTATGTGATGCAGACCACTGATCACGACGCAGCGATGGCTGAAGTGGTGAGATTGCGAAGCGCAACCTCTTTCAAGGATGCCTGGGCGTTCAATGGCACATTGGGTGATCTGATAGTGGCCAAGGAAGAACCTAAACCCGAACCCGTCGTCGAAAAGATTGTCGAGGTTCCCAAAGAAGAACCCAAAGTTATTGAGCCCATTCAAGTAACGGTGATTGACCCAAAAGTTGCCAGGGAAGAACAGATAAAGAAAGAGGTTGACAGCAAACCGATGGTGATGGAGAAGGGTAAGAAGGAAGTACTTGATCATATTTATTTCTTTAAGGACGCAGCAGTATTACGACCTGAATCCCGGTTTGCGGTGGATAAGCTTGTGAAAATCATGAAGGAGAATCCTGCAGAGAAAATCAGGATTCATGGACACACCAATGGAGATGCGCCGGGTAAGATTATCATGCGGGCTGATGAAAAGTCCGATTTTTTCTCGTTGGACAATACCGTTGAGGATTATGGCTCTGCAAAGAAATTGTCCGAGCAAAGGGCCAACCTCATTCGTGATTACCTGATTGCAAATGGCATCGATGGCAAAAGAATGACCATCAAAGCTGAAGGCGGGAAAAAGCCAATCTTTGACATTGACGATGACAAGGCTGAAGCCAATGTGAGGGTAGAGATTGAAGTTCTTGCAGAATGAATAAGTCCAAATACCAGGCTGGATTATCCTGGATTGGTTCATAATAAGGGGCGAGAATGGGGTTTTTCAGGTACCCCTGGCCATTCAAATCCCAATATTTTTAAAGATTTACCTCTGTTGCTTGATCTTCTCGCTTGATTCAGGCGTCTTCTTTACCTGCTCTTACATCTAATTTTCGATTATTTCTTACCTTCGGCAAACTGAAATTTAATACACTATGAGGGTATTCGCATTTTCATTATGGATGGTTGGTCTGTCAGCACTCTGTAATTCTGTCGCCGCGCAGGCGGTTGGTGAAGAATACTATGTAACCATTGGTGTTTTTGGCGTTCAGAATAATGCCCTGAGGCTGACGGCAAAGGCCAATCAGTTGGGATTTAATTCCCAATATGCCATCAATCCTCTGCTCAAACTGTATTATGTGTATGTGTTTCAATCAGATGACAAAAGGAAAGCCTATGCTTTTCTGATTAAGCTCAGGGCCGAAACTCAATTCAAAGATGCCTGGGTCTTTACTGGAAAACTGGGTGAAGATCAGGGTCAAGTTGTAAAAGAGCCTACCGTTACAACTGAGCCAGTGAAAGAACCAGTAATCACTGAACCAGTAATTACCGAACCTGTTAAGATTGATCCTCCGAAAGAGATCAAACAACCCGTAGTGAAAAGAGTAGCCAAGGGGAAATTCTTTTTATTCAAGTTTATCAATGAGGAAACAGGCAATGAGGTCAGGGGAGAAATCCACCTTTCGGAATCAAAAACGGCGACACAGTATCAGGCTTTCAAGGCGGATGAAGTTGTGGATGTAACCCCTCCGCGCAATGCCGATGGTGCATATTTCA
>DAOMZK010000043.1:0-10998 GCA_035438035.1 Cyclobacteriaceae bacterium
GCCATGCACCTTTCCGGTATTGATATAATTTTTTACCATTCTGTCTTCGAGGGAGTGATAGGACATGATTACCAGCCTTCCGTCTTCCGCCATTACTTCACCACATTGCATCAGAAAATTTTCCAATGCTTCCAGTTCCTGGTTCACCTCGATGCGTAATGCCTGGAATACCTGGGCAAAATACTTGAACTCCTTTCCTCTTGGTGCCACCGTCTTCAGCAGTTCGATCAATTCATTGATTCTTTTGAACTGTCGTGAACCTCTCTGCCCGACAATCAGGGCAGCCAGTGTCTTTGCATTCTTCACTTCACCATACATCCCCAGAATCTTGTGCAAATCTTTTTCGGTGTAGGTATTCAAAACTTCAGCAGCACTGATATGACCTTTCTTATCCATCCGCATATCCAGCGGTCCGTCGTAGCGGGTCGAAAATCCCCTTTCGGGAGAATCGATCTGGTGTGAGGAAATGCCGAGGTCTGCCAATATTCCGTTTACCTGCGTCACTCCGTTCAACTTCAGATACTTTTTCATGTACCTGAAATTGGCCTGACAAAATGTGAAAGAACGATGCTGAATATTTTCAGCCTGTTTCTTTGCGTCCTCATCCTGATCAAATGCAATCAATTTTCCGCCTTTGATCTTTTCGAGAATCGCCATACTATGACCTCCTCCTCCAAACGTTGCGTCTACATAAATCCCTTCCGGATTTATCTTCAGGCCTTCGATGCATTCCTTCAGCATCACAGGCCTGTGGTAAGGAGAATCCTGGGTTGCGCTCATGCTTTCGGTGGCCTACAACCCATGCGCTGACTATCAATCGACAGTTTTTCAAAGCATGGTCTTTGAAATTCTGTCAACATCACCTCATTCATTCAAATGCTTCTCTGCCAGCTTGGACAACTCACCAGGGTCATTGATTTGATGCTTCTCATAAATCGATGGATTCCAGATTTCAACTTTGTTCCCTGTTCCCACCAGCATGGCTTCCTTGTCGATCTGGGCATACGTGAGCATGTTCTTCGGCAATAAGAACCGGCCATTGCTGTCCAGTTCCACTGTCACGACCCCTGAAAGGAAGTTCCGCTGAAGTTTTCGGTACTCTTCATTGAACTCGTTTAAACCTGAAATTTTTGAGAAGACTTTCTTGAACTCCACCATGGGATACAAAATGAGGCATTGCTCAAAGCCACGACGGATCACAAGTTCCTGGCTTTCTCCGCCGGCTGGCGGAAGCTGGGACTTGATCCGCGCAGGCAGTACCATTCTGCCTTTAGCATCAAGCTTGCACTCAAATTCGCTGGTGAAGAAAGTCATGGACTATAGTGGTTGTCATTTCTCTCTAAGCAAACTTATGTAATTTTCAACCACTTTACACCACTTTGAACCACTTTTTTGCTGTTTTTAGTCAAAAAAAGCCATTTCGCACCACTTTAGGTGTCGCGATTATCTCAACCATTCAGGCATGAATCGGGCAGTAATGGGTTTGAAAATGAGGGATTTATGAAGTCAATCAGGGGGGTCTGAAATATTTGCCAAAAAACAAGAGGTTCGAGCCATTTTTGATGAGTTCGGTACCGATAACCCCCAATTTGCCAATCAACAAATCACTTATCTTAGTACTTACCTAACTTATGCGCTACCTGCCTTTTTGCTTTTTGAGCTTACTCGCATTGCTCACCCCCCTAATCACAGAAGGTTGGATCTATCCTGAACACCGGAGGATTGCATTGTTGGCTATTCAAAAATTATCTCCTGAAGACCGGGCTGTGCTCGATCGGATTTGGGCAGAAGCCCGAACGGGAATGCGCTCCCGGCTGACGGCGTCTGTCATCGATCCTGGCCTGGGACTTAAACCTGGAATGCTGGATTATCCTTCATGGGCCGCAATAGCGGGCGATCACAGTTGCTCACCCGAAGACCTTGTCAGGGTATTGAGGTCTGACTGGATATTAAAAGTTGCCGCCATTGCAGCTCAGTTGCAGATAGACATCGAACAATCCACCCGAAGGAGTCAGCACGTCAATGCCATACGTAACTCAGACATCCGCTTGCAACGTGCTGACCCTGACTATGCTACGAGAGCCGGATCGAACAATGCGCACTTTCTCCTTGCACGTCCCAGTGTTTCAACCGATCCCCGTGAATATTTATTAACCTGTTTAAAGGAAGGAACTGAATTGAATGCCCTGGGAGTCTATTCCTGGTTTCATACGAGCGCATTGCTCAAGGCTGCACGATATGCCAAAGAAAATCTTTCTCCCGAGGAAAAATCCAACCTGATGCTAAGTGCGCTGGCGGATGAAGCGTTTGCTTTGCATTTTCTTGAAGATGTATATGCGGCAGGACATATGGCCGGCACCTGGGGCGAAACTCCCGTCAGAAAGGGAACGCACGATTTCTATAATGAGAAAGGACTGGAGATTGTCACCTGGGATGGCAGGCGATTTATTTCATTGGGGGATGCTTACATGCGCGGTGAGGATGAAGCATTCGCTGCAGAAAATGTGAGGCAAAGCCTGGAACAAATTTTAGGAGTAGCGGCGGGCAAGGTTCCTATTCCCATGGAGGAAAGTCCATTTGTCAAAAAGCATTTGCCCGACACCTTTAATGTCTGCCGAAACAATGTGATGGCATCTTATAGTGATGCCGGCGACAATGCCACCCAGACCAACGCCGTCACGGATATGTTGAAAGCGGTATTAATAAAAACCCCGGTACCGGGTCTGGCAACCGGATTGGGAGAAATTCCGCGCTTTAGGTCAGAACTTGGAATGTTTCTCGGCATCTCCGGCGCGTTGAATGGTCACACAAACTATGGAGGGTACTCCACACTGCAGACTGAAAACGGGGCTGTTGGCGGAGTAGAAGCCAATGCCAGATTTGGCTTCGGCCTGGATGGGGTTCTCAACCAGGCAGGAGATGGTTTGGTATTCATACAAGTAGGCATTCGGCAGGACGCTGCTTCTTCAAACCAATTTGGTAGCGCTACGAACACAATACCTGCCGGAGCTGTTACGTCAGCCATTCCAGGGAGAGGCGCTTTCAATATCCGGATGCGGCTTCCCTTCTGGTTATTACCGGGAGATTTACTGATTGCAGGCCCCATCCTTGCTCTCACTTCACCTAAAACACTTACACGAATGGCGGTCACCGCGGGTAACGGTGGAGCCATCCCATGGCAATCCGGGATTGCTACACGGTTCGGGCGTTTTCAGTTCGTGGCAGGTCGCGAAATTGGAGTCTCCTTATATGGAAAAGTTCCTAAAGATGATGAAGTGCTGATCCCCAATGCAAATAACACCGCCACTCTTGTGAACTACAGTTCTGTGAAACTGGATTTCCCACTCATTGAATACCGACCATTTCGATCCTTTTCTACCAATCAGAGCGCGGATATTCTTGTTCAGTTCAGCACCGGCGTTGATATTCCACAAGGAGCCAACGTAATTGTCCCCATTACTGACCCGGTTCCATCGATGAAACCGGTTTGGTACCTGGGACTGCGATTGATTTTTGACTGGAGGTATTATCTCTAATTACCAAAGGATACTGAATTATTACAGCAACCTCAATATTTCATCCGTGTGTTCACCAAAATGTGGTGGCGGCAAAAGTGGAGAGTTTGTTTCTCTCCCCACAAAACTTCTTACACCCGTGATTCCATCGGCCCGCATCAACAGCGCCTTGACTTCGGGGATATCAAACACTTCCTCGACATTCCTGATCAATCCAGCCGGAATTTTATTCCGATGCATTTCCTCGAGGATTGCAGATGAATTTTTAGAAATTATTTCGCGACGAAGGATTTCATTTAATGCCAGTCGGTTCTTCACCCGCTTTTGATTGGTATTGAAATTTTCATCGTTCATCAAATTCAATTTCAACACATTGCTTAAGTCAGCAAACTGGCGGTCGTTGCCCACAGCCAGTAAAACTCGCTTTCCATCTTTTGTCTCAAACCAATCTCCATAGGGGGCAATGTTGGGATGTGAAGAACCTTGTCTCACAGGAAGAACTCTTCCTACGAGCCAGTTGGTGGCTTGATTCGCCAATGATGCTACAGCCGATTGAATTAATGAAACTTCGACAAAGCTCCCCTGCCCTGTTTTTTCTTTTTTCAACAATGCGAGCAACAATCCTTCTTTCAACTGATGCGCTGCCAGTAAATCAATCAGCGCCACAGGCATTTTAATCGGTGGACCATTTGCTTCTCCATTCAAATCCATGAAGCCCGTTTCAGCTTGCAGCACCGCATCATATCCTACTCGGTCATTGGCGGAACCATAGCCCGTGATCTGTCCGTATATTATCGGCCTTTCCCCTCTGATCTGTGCATACGAGACTCCCAGTTTCTCCGCATCACCTGGTTTGAAACTGGCAATGATGATGTCCGAGCGCAAGGCAAGTTTACGCACGATCTCCTGGTCCTGTACATTAGCAAGGTCTAGGGCAATGGACTTTTTCCCCCAATTGACCGAACAAAAATAAGCCGACCGGTCATCGGTCTTTTCACCGGCACCCTTCCATGTGCGCGTGACATCGCCGCCCGTTTTTCTGTTCTCCACTTTGATAACCTCAGCACCCAACTCAGCAAAAAACTGACCCGCGCTGGGGCCTGCCAATACCGATGCCAGTTCCAAAACCTTAAGTCCCGTGAACATTTCTTTACTTTGCGCCGTTTTCCTGAATTAACCTATAAAATTTCGGTTCAAGATGCGTTTTTTACTTCTATTCGGTGTTATCACTTCCCTGTTTTCTTGCCGCCGGCCGGCAGAATTCAAAGCCGGCACCTGGCGGGGTGTCCTTTCCCTGCAAGGCCAGGAACTGCCCTTTACATTTGATGTAGAAAAGCAAGACGGTAAAACCAAAGTCTACTTGAATAACCTTTCAGAAAAAATATTGTTAGATGAAGTCTCACAGGACGGTGATTCCATAAAAATGGTGCTTCACATATTTGATGCCGACCTGCGGGCCAAAATTAACGGGGATGAGTTGACCGGCACTTTTTATAAAAACTATGCACCCGCCGCGAACCTGCCTTTCAGAGCAACTTTTAGTGAAACTCATCTTTTTGCCAATAAGTCTGATGAAACCCAATCCGTAAATTATTCAGGTAAGTATCAGTTGACATTTACAACTACCAAAGACACTTATCCCTCGGTAGGAATTTTCGAACAGTCCGGAAACAGAGTCACCGGAACTTTTCTTACACCCATGGGCGACTATCGGTATCTTGATGGGAACGTAGTGGATGGAAGACTTTTGCTCAGTACTTTCGATGGCAACCATGCTTTCCTTTTCAACGCACAACTTTCGGGTGATTCATTAATTGGAGATTATTATTCCGGGAAAAGCTCCCATGAAACTTTTAAGGGTGTGAAAGATGAACATGCAAAAATCCCTGATTCAGAATCATTGACTTTTCTCAAAGACGGATTTGAAAAAATCGATTTCAGTTTCCCCGACCTGGATGGGAAGCCAGTAAAGCCATCTGATGAAAGGTTCAAAAATAAAGTACTGATCCTCCAGATTTTTGGAACCTGGTGTCCCAACTGCATGGATGAAACTAAATTCCTCTCCAGCTGGTACCCTGCCAACCATAAACGCGGTGTAGAAATTCTGGGACTGGCCTATGAACGTAAGCCTGATTTTAATTACGCCAGCGAACGCGTAAAGAAAATGAAATCAAAACTGGGCGTGCCCTACGAATTTGTTATCGCTGGTGTCAACGATAAGGAGAAAGCTGCCGAAACACTGCCCATGCTGAACACGGTGATTGCATTCCCTACTACTATTTTTATTGGCAAAGACGGGAAAGTAAAACACATTCATACCGGGTTTGAAGGACCGGGTACCGGTGTTTACTATGAAAGATTCCAGGAAAGGTTCAATCAAATTGTGAATGAACTTTTAAACGAGAAAATGACTTCTTCTGTGGAGTAATATGAAAAGGGTTGTTGTCGGACTTTCGGGGGGTGTTGATTCAAGCGTAGCCGCTTATTTATTGAAGGAGCAAGGCTATGAGGTAATCGGCATGTTCATGAAGAACTGGCACGACGACTCCGTTACCATCAGCAATGAATGTCCCTGGCTCGACGACAGCAACGATGCCATGATTGTCGCGCAACATCTTGGTATTCCATTTCAGGCCATCGACCTGAGCAAGGAATACAAAGAGCGGATCGTGGATTATATGTTTGCAGAATACAAAAGAGGAAGGACGCCCAATCCGGATGTCTTGTGCAACAGGGAAATTAAATTTGATATTTTTCTTCAAACGGCATTAAAGCTCGGCGCAGATTATGTGGCGACCGGTCATTATGCCCGCAAGGGTGAAACGATTGTTGACGGAAAAAAAGTATTCCAATTGCGGGCCGGCAAAGACGGCAATAAAGACCAAAGTTATTTTCTCTGTCAACTTACACAGGAACAACTTTCTAAAGCACTGTTCCCCGTAGGGGAATTGGAGAAGCCGGAGGTGCGTGCCATTGCCAAAAAAGCAGGGCTTGCCACAGCTGAAAAGAAAGATTCACAAGGACTGTGCTTCATCGGCAAAGTACACTTGCCTGATTTTTTACAACAAAGGCTGGAACCAAAAAAGGGAAAAGTAATTGAAGTGCCGGCTACTGCGGAAATTTTTCACAATGGGCATGCTGACAATGATTTGTCAGCACAAACCGCTCCTTATGTATATTCACCTCAAGTTGGGGGCGAAGTTGGTGATCACAATGGCGCACATTATTATACTATCGGACAAAGGCGCGGACTGAACATCGGCGGATTTGAAAAACCGTTGTTTGTCATCGGAACCGATACAGAAAAAAACCTGATCTACACCGGCATGGGCGAAGATCATCCCGGACTCTACCGGAATGGCCTGTTTATTCCAGCAGCAGATATTCATTGGGTTCGCCATGATCTTAAACTTGAAACCGGAACATCGAAGAAATTCCTTGGGCGTATCCGTTACCGTCAGCCGTTGGAGGAGTGTACGCTTCACATGAAAGGTGACGGTCTTTACATTATTTTCTCACGTCCGCAGCGCGGTGTGGCAGCCGGACAGTTTGCGGCCTGGTATGACGGTGAGGAGCTGATTGGATCAGGGGTCATCGATTAGGTCTACTATTTAATTAAATACATTTTTGCTACGGATTACACGGAGGTATCTCTGTGAAAATCTGCGTCATCCGTGGCAATATTTTTCTGATTTTATAAACGCTGATTTTTGTAATCTGTGGATAATTGTATCCCCATGCTACTGAGGGAATCCCTTCATCTCCTTTACCCGAATCGCCTGGTTGATATGCCGATGTTCATGTGTCAAGGTAACGTCGTAAAACTCACCACATTCCCATAATAAATCTTCGAGTAATCTGCATTCGCTGCGAAACCACGATAATAGTACTTGGTCGATGCAGTCAGGTTATTCAGCTGTATGCTAAATGTACGGGGATCCGTTGTATTGCCTCCAATGTATTTATTAGCCGCGGCCACCATGGACAAATCCGGCTGCTTGTCCCATAAGAATCCGTAGTTGATTGGGCGAATGGGTCCTACTTCCTTGATCTCACAACCCATTACCACACCTGTGCTGGCAATCTGCTGGGCTTCGATTGTTAATAATTCAGGGGCATCGGCTTCGTTATCCTGACAGCCGATGAGAAGCACAAGAAATAGAACCAGCCCTTTTTTCATGGGGTAAAGATACCGTTAATTCTATTCTTGTCTGTGGAGATAAATATTTGCAGATCTGGTCGTCACACACTTAAGGTCAGTCGTTAACAATCTTAGGCAATCATTTGTATGGACTAGTTATATGCGAATAATTTACATTTTCAAGGCAATGGTCATACCAGTCGCATGTTTCCTTTACTAATGAATTCATCGGTATCCGGTGCCCGGATTCTTTATACAAAATAAGCTTCTTGTGTTCAGTTGGAGTTTCTACGAAGCCGACCCAATGGCTGGCAACTAGCGGCTATATGCACTAGTGAATATTTTTAAATACATATCTTTTTTAACCCGGTGCTATAACCTCTAAATATGAACCAGATCATGCGCCATTCTCACACCTCCTTAAATCCCGAAATCCCGCCTGATACAATAAACTTCATCGCCGCAGAACCGGAAATATTAAGCGGCTTGACGTTATCTCTTGATACAAGAAAATGATCCCCGGCAAAAGCATAGGACTGGGGAAAATACACCACCACCATGTCTACAATGCCAATGTCTGTTAGATCAGACTGCGTAACAAACCCTATGCGGTGCAGGGTATTTTCCTTGTTAATGGTCACCAACACCGGTTTGTCAAATTTCCGCTTGTCGCCCACAAATGCCGCCAGTAAATCCTTAATGGAAGAATAGATCAGCTTGACCAGTGGTATCCTGTTGATGAAGTGATCAAACCAGTTGGAGAAAGTCTGGAAAGCAAAGTTCGATGTGAAGTAACCGAATAGCGTAATCGCACTGAGAATGATCAGGAAGCCCACACCGGGGTACGGCAGCTCCAGGCGGCTGTCCAGCCATTGAAAGGATTGGATGATGCAGTAGACCGTGGCCACCAGGGGCACGATGAAAAGTGTTCCATTAAAAAAGTAGCGCGCGATTTTTCCAATTATCTTTTTCATTTCAGTATAAATTAAAAAGGGCTCCCGTTTTTCCCGGAAGCCCTTTCACGAATATCTTTTTTATCGTTAAAGCGTGAATCCGAGGAAGCTCAAAAACCCGAGTGACATCAACCCCACCAGGATGAAGGTGATGCCCAATCCCCTCAACGGCGCCGGCACATTGGAGTACTTCATCTTCTCCCTGACACCCGCCAGCGCAACAATCGCCAGCATCCAGCCAATGCCAGAACCAATGCCAAAAGTAGTAGCCTCCGCCAGGTTGTACGGTCTTCCCACCATGAAAAGCGCTGCACCCAACACTGAACAGTTCACCGCAATCAACGGAAGGAAAATTCCAAGCGTTCCATATAACGCCGGTGAAAATTTCTCTACGGCCATTTCAGTCAATTGTGTAATGGCTGCAATAACTGAAATGAACACAATGAACTGTAAGAAACTGATATCAATACCCGCCAGGTCTTCACTGATCCATGCCAGCGATCCTTCCGTAAGCACATAATTCTGAATCAGCCAGTTGATAGGAACGGTAATACCAATCACAAAAATGACGGCGATTCCCAAACCAAAAGCTGTCTTTACTTTTTTGGATATCGCAAGAAATGAACACATGCCCAGGAAGTAGGCAAAAATCATGTTGTCGATAAAGATCGAGCGAACGCCTATGTTAATCAGATTTTCCATTGCCCCTGCTATTAATGTGATTCACGATAACCGTTCAATGATCGCTGCACCCAGATGACCAGTCCCAAAAGAATGCAGGCACCGGCAGGCAACAACAAAAGTCCATTGCCCTGGTAGGGAATTCCCATGGAAGCAAACACTTTAAATCCAAAGAGTGAGCCGGCGCCAAGCAATTCGCGCACAAATGCAAGGATCATCAGGATCATGCCGTATCCCAATCCATTGCCGAGACCGTCAAGAAATGAAGGCCAAGGTTTATTGCCCATTGCAAAAGCTTCCAGGCGGCCCATCACGATACAATTGGTGATGATCAATCCCACAAAAACGGAAAGTTGTTTGGATACATCGTACACATACGCTTTCAATATCTGGTCTACCATAATTACCCACAGCGACACAATGGCCAACTGCACGATAATGCGGATACGGGAGGGAATGGTATTGCGCAATGCCGAGATCGCCACATTCGAACAAGCGGTAACGATGGTTAATCCCAATGACATAACAAAGGCAGGCTTCATCTGTGTAGTCACCGCCAATGCAGAACAAACACCGAGTATCTGCACGGTCACCGGGTTGTCGATATCTAACGGATTGGAGATCAACCTCCTGTTCTTCTTGGAGAAAAGGGGTTCGGTCTTCTTTTCTACAACTTTTTCAACTTCTACAACTGCTTCACTCATAGTGATTATAGTTTAAACGCCTGAGTTCTTCTTCAAATATTTCTCATAACATGCCAGGTAATCTTTCAGCATATTGTTCACGCCTTTCCCTGTAAGGGTCGCACCTGACATGCCATCAACCTTATGCAATTCCTGATCGTAGTTATTGCCCTCCCCCTTCTGGATGGCAACTGCAGTCAGTGTACCGTTGTCAAAAATCTGTTTGCCTTTAAAACGCTCCTGAATTTCTTCCGATTCGATTCTGGCGCCAAGACCAGGTGTCTCACCCGCGTGCTGAAACTTCACACCTTGAATGGTATTGAAGTCTGACTTCACTGCTACAAATCCCCAGATGTTGTTCCACAGTCCATAGCCATACACCGGCATTACCGCGAACTCCACCTTGTTGGAATCATTCCTGAATTCGTACACAGGAAGAAGTCTGTCTTTCGGCAATTTCTTGTATTCAGCCGCAATAATAACTTGCTCCGGCTTCATGCCATCCTTGACGTTGCCTTCGAAATCGATGACAAAGCCATTTACTTTTTTGGAATATATCTCGTCAATGTTCTCGCCTTCTTTGAGGGTGAGAACGGAAGACAGGATGTTCTTCTTTTGTTCCATGGCAATGTTTGCATCCTGCATGGGTTTAAGGCTCACAGCCGCAAATGCCAGTAGCCCGCCGCACACCACTGTGATGGCAGCAGAATACATTAATATGTAAGCGTTAGACTGTCGCACGTTGTAATCTTCTTTTCTTGTTCGCGTTCACCACAAAATAATCAATCAGCGGAGCAAATACATTCATCAGGAGAATCGCCAGCATGATCCCTTCCGGGTAGGCGGGATTGAACACCCTGATCAATACAGTAAAGATACCGATGAGAAATCCGTAAAACCACTTTCCGGTCTCTGTCTGCGCGGCGGTTACAGGATCAGTGGCCATAAAAACAGCTCCGAATGCCAATCCGCCTATTACCAGGTGATATTGTGCCGGCATTTGAGTGAAAGGATTAGTGCCTACT